>NZ_LUPI01000073.1:0-30023 GCF_001627265.1 Nocardioides sp. REDSEA-S30_B4
TGCTCCATCAGTCCTCCTGGGGCTTGTGGACGGCGTCGTACACGACACGCTTGGGTACGCCGGCGAGCCGGGCGACCTCGAGGATCGCCTCCTTGCGCGTCGACCCGGCCGCCTCGTGGTCGGCGACGGCGGCACGCAGCTCGGCGGGCGTGTCCCCCACGGCCGCGGTCGGCACCGCGCCGGAGACGACCAGGGTCACCTCGCCGCGGACCCCGTCGGCCGCCCAGGTGACCAGCTCGGCGAGCGGGCCGCGGCGCACCTCCTCGTGGGTCTTGGTGAGCTCGCGACACACGGCGGCGGGCCGGTCGTCGCCGAACGCCTCGGCGAGCGCGGCCAGCGCCGCCTCGGTGCGGTGCGGGGCCTCGAAGAAGACCATCGTGCGCTCCTCGGCGGCCAGCCCGGCCAGCCGTCGGGCGCGCTCGCCGGCCTTGCGTGGCAGGAAGCCCTCGAAGCAGAACCGGTCGACCGGGAGGCCGCTGACCGCGAGCGCGGTGAGGACGGCGCTGGGGCCGGGCACGGCGGTGACGTGGACGTCGGCCTCGACGGCGGCGGCGACCAGGCGGTAGCCGGGGTCGCTCACGCTGGGCATCCCGGCGTCGGTGACGAGCAGGACCCGCTCGCCGGCGAGGAGCGACTCGAGGAGGACCGGGGTGCGGGCGGACTCGTTGCCCTCGAAGTAGGACACGACCCGGCCAGCGATCTGCACGTCCAGGTCGGTCGTGAGCCGCTTGAGGCGACGGGTGTCCTCGGCGGCGACGACGTCGGCACGGGCGAGCTCGGTGGCCAACCGGGGCGGCGCGTCCTCGGGGCGGCCGATCGGGGTGGCGGCCAGCACCAGCACGCCCTCCCCCTCGCCGGCGCCGGCTCGTGGCTCGCCTGCAGGTCGGTTCACGCCCGGCATCCTCCCATCCTCCGTCGTACTCCCCGGGTGCCCCCGTAGGGTGGCGGCCGTGACGAGAGCGGCGCCCCAGCGCGAGAGCGAGCGCGAGGTCACCGTCGGGCTCTCCTCCACCGCCGAGGGGCGACCGGTGCCCAGCGCGTGGGCGCGGGCGAAGGGCCGGCTGCCCAAGGAGGACCCCTTCATCGGCTGGAGCGCCGCCCTGGCGCTCGGGCTGCTGGCGCTGTTCCTGCGGCTGTGGCGGCTGGGGTCCCCGCGGGAGTTCCAGTTCGACGAGACCTACTACGCCAAGGACGCCTGGGCGCTGCTGAAGAACGGCTTCGTGCGGGGCTACGTCGAGGACGCCAATGACCAGATCCTCTCGGGCACCACCACGGACCTGTGGACCGAGGGTCCGTCGATGATCGTCCACCCCGAGGTCGGGAAGTACCTCATCGGCCTCGGCGAGGTCGTCTTCGGTCTCGACCCGTTCGGCTGGCGGGTCGCCTCGGCGGTCGTCGGGTCGCTGATGGTCGTGGTGATGGTGCGCCTGGCGCGCCGCCTCACCGGCTCCACGATGCTCGGCCTGGTCGCCGGCCTGCTGCTGATGCTCGACGGGCTGCACTTCGTCCTGTCACGCCTGGCGCTGCTCGACATCTTCGTGGCGTTCTTCCTGCTGTGCGGCGTGGCCTGCTGCGTCAACGACCGTGACTGGTACCGCGCTCGCCTGGCCCGGCTGCTGCCCTCGCCGCCGTCGGCGTCCTCGTGGGGGCCGGTGCGCGGGCTGCTGTTCCGCCCCTGGTTGCTGCTCGGCGGCATCAGCTTCGGCCTGGCCATCGGCACCAAGTGGACCGCGATCTACCCGCTGGCCGCGTTCGGGCTGCTGGTGTGGGCCTGGAGCGCCGGCGGGCGCCGCTCCTTCGGCGTGCGCTGGGCGTGGCTGCGCTCGGTGGTGGCCGACGCCCCGACGGCGTTCGTGCACCTCGTCGTGGTGGCCGCCGCGACCTACCTGCTGACCTGGACCGGCTGGCTGGTGCACGCCGACGAGTACGAGCAGCACCTCTCCAGCACGCAGTACACCCAGTACAGCGGGTCCGGCAGCTGCGACGGCGAGTCCTTCGTCGACGACGCCCCCGACCGCGACGCCCGCTGGCCGACCGCCACCGAGCCGGACGCCAGCGGGCTGGGCGAGGTGACCCAGTCGCTGCGGTCGCTGTGGTACTACCACCGCGACGTCTACACCTTCCACACCCACTTCCTGAACTGCTCCACGCACACCTACCAGTCCCAGCCCTCGGGGTGGCTGCTGCTCAACCGGCCGGTCGGCGTCGCCGCCGACACCGGTATCGAGCCAGGCACCCGCGGCTGCACCGCTCCTGCCGGCAGCGACTGCCTGCGTCAGGTGCTGCTCATCGGGACCCCGATGATCTGGTGGACCGGCATCGTGGCGCTCGCCTTCGCGGTGCTGATGTGGGTCGGTGCCCGGGACTGGCGCTACGGCGTGGCGGTCACCGGGGCGGCCTCGACGTGGCTGCCGTGGCTGATCTTCGACGACCGGCCGATCTTCCTGTTCTACGCCGTGCTGATCCTGCCGTTCGTGGTGCTGGCACTGACGCTGGGCATCGGGCGGTTGATCGGCCCCGACCGCGAGCCCACCACCCGGCGTACGGTCGGGGTGGTGCTGGCCGGCTCGTTCCTCGTGCTGGTGCTGCTGAACTTCGCGTGGTTCTGGCCGATCTTCACCCACGAGCTGCTCACCCACTCCGCCTGGCTGGACCGCATCTGGTTCAGCCGCTGGATCTGAGGCGACGTACGCCGCGACGGAGGAGCTCGCTGGGGTCGGGGCCGCGGGCGTGAGGTTCATCGGCGCCCCGCTGAAGCTCACGGCGCCCCGATGCAGGTGCGTTCGGGGTGCGTGAGGTTCATCGGCGCCCCGCTGAAGCTCACGGCGCCCCGATGCAGGTGCTCGGCCGTGCGCGAGCGACCTCTCGGCCGTGCGTCAGTGACCTCTCGGCCGTGCGCGAGCGACCTCTCGGCGGTCAGTCAGCGGTGCCGGCGCACTCGTTGGCGAAGGCCACCAGGTCGTGGGCGCTGTAGTGCGAGGGGTCGTCGTGGGGGCCCTGGACGGTGCGCAGCGAGACGTCGGCACCGAACTGGTTGAGCCGGGAGACGATCTCGCCGCTGTTGGACTCATAGGGCACGAACGGATCGCGCGGGGAGGCGACGAAGCGGAAGGTCGCCCCGGTCTTGGCGAGCTTGAAGGCGGTGTCGACCGGGTTGCGGTCGCGCGGGTAGGGCTGGCCGCCGTAGGCCTGGGAGATGAAGCGGCGGGCGCCGGGGACGTTGCCCATGGTGGACATGTCCACGGCCGGCTTCACGCCGTACCAGCAGGCGGGCTTGCGCTCGCCGTGGACCAGCGCGTTGAGCGAGGTGGTGCCGCCCATGGAGGCGCCGATGTAGAGCTTGACCTCGCCGCCGCCCTGCTGCTCGGCCCAGTCCCACAGCTTCATGGTGTCCTCGGTGGAGATCGGGTTGCCCCAGTTCTCCCGGTGGAACATCGAGGAGGCCACCACCCAGCCGTCACGACGCAGGGCGTCGAGCCAGGTGCCGTCCATCTTGTGGTTGTAGTTGGACCCCTGGCCGTGGAAGAAGATCGCCACGCCCTTCGGCTCGGTCGTCGGCGGGAGGTTGACCCGCACGCGCTGGCCGTCGAGGTTGCCACGGACCTGCTCGGCGGGGTGCTCGCCGCTCGCGCCGGTGGTCAGCAGCACGAGGAGGAACGCCAGCACCGTGGCTGTCACGCCCTGTGCGATCCGCTTCGTCCTCATCCCACAGCCCCCTGGTCGACCGGTCGATCGGGCCCCATTGTGCGCAGGCCCCACCGACAGTCGCGACCCCGGTGGGTGTGAGATACCGCCCGTCGAGCGGCCTCAGAGGGGGAACGAGGTGCCCGTGCGCTGCTCGGAGACCTCCCACAGCCGCCGCGCCGCGTCGGCGTCGCGCGCCTGGGCCGAGCGGGGGTTGGATCCCGGGGCGCCCCGCAGGCCCTGGAAGCCGGAGGGGCCGATGTAGGAGTTCGGCGGCAGGTCGGCGGTGACCGCGTGGACGGTGGGCCGGGCGCCGAACTCCGCGCTCGTGGCGACGACCTTGTTGCCCAGCCACATCAGCTTGTTCATGAGCGGGTTCGCGTGGTGGCTCTGCAGGTTCGTGGCGCTGTAGCCGGGGTGGCAGGCGTGCGCGACCACGGAGCTGCCCGCGTCGGTGAGCCGGCGCTGCAGCTCGGCGGTGAAGAGCAGGTTGGCCAGCTTGGACTGTTGGTAGGCCCGGGTCGGCCTGTAGGACCGCTCGAGGTCGAGGTCGTCGAAGTCGACCTGCGGGCCGTTGTGCAGACCCGAGGAGACCGTCACGACCCGGTCGGTGACCTGCGGCAGGAGCAGGTTGGTGAGCGCGAAGTGGCCCAGGTGGTTGGTGCCGAGCTGCCGCTCGAAGCCGTCGACGGTGCGGCCCTGCGCCACCATCATGATGCCGGCGTTGTTGACCAGCGAGGTGATCTCCCGCTCTCCCCAGGCCTCGGCGAAGGCCCGCACCGAGGACAGGTCGGCCAGGTCGAGCTCGGCGACCTCGGTGGAGCCGTCGAGCTGCGCCGCGGCGGCATCCCCCTTGGCGGTGTCACGGACGGCGAGCACGACGTGGCCGCCGGCGGCCGCGAGCTTCCGCGCCGCCTCCAGGCCGATGCCGGAGTTGGCGCCGGTGACGACGTAGGTGCGGCCGGTCAGGTCCGGGAGGGAGGGGGCGCCCATGGCCCCGAACCTACCCAGCGACCGGCTGCACCCGACCGGTTATCCGGCGTACGCCGCCTCCGACCGCAGCGCGCGGGCCCGCTTGACCCGCTGCTTCTCCTCCTCCTCCAGCGCCGCGGTGAGCAGCGAGACCAGGGCCTCGAGCTGGATGTCGGAGCTGGCGCCGATCTCCTCGTCGGACCCGTCGAGCGCCCGGGCGGCCAGCCCGGCCTTGGAGTCGATGAGCTCGGCGATGCGGGTGTCGATCGTGTGCGCGGCGATGACGCGCCACGCGGTGACCGGCTCCTCCTGGCCGATGCGGTGGATGCGGTCGATCGCCTGGGTCTGCTCGGCGTCGGTCCACGACAGCTCGGCGAGCACGAGGTTGGAGGCGACCTGGAGGTTCAGGCCGACGCCGGCCGCCATCAGCGAGCAGACGACGATCTGGACGTCGGGGTCCTCGGTGAAGGCGTCGATCGCGGCCTGGCGGGCCTTCGGGGTCTGGTCGCCGCGGATCGAGGCATAGCGGATGCCGCGCTCCTCGAAGAGCTTCTCGGCGGCGTCCATGACGTCGACGTGCTTGGCGAAGAAGACGACCTTGCCGACGTTGCGCGCCAGCTGGGCGGCGTAGTCGGCGGCGAGACCGGCCTTGGCCTGGCCGATGCGGCGCACCATCGAGAAGACGTTCTCGCCGTCCTTCTTGTTCGAGGAGTCCTCGAGCTCCCAGCCGGCGACGCGCCGGACGAGCTCGTGGTCGATGCCCTCGACGGTCTTCCCGGAGACCCGGGTCTCCAGCGCGGAATGGTAGCGGGCCACCATCCGGCGGGCCAGCTCCTTCTCCGCCGCCTTGATGGAGCGCCCGACGGCGTCGTCGAGCTCCACGGGCAGGTCGGCGACCCGGCGCGCCGGGATGTCGGCGGCGACGTCGACCTTGCGACGGCGCACGATGCCCTGGTTGACCACGCAGGTGCGGGCAGCGCCGTAGAACGCCGGGCCGTCGGCCGGGGTGAGGCCGGTCTCCTCCAGCGCCTCCATGAGCGGGCCGAGCGGCTTCGTGTCGTCGATCCAGCCGAGGTACTGCCAGATGGCACGGAAGTCCTCGATGTCGTTGATCAGCGGCGTGCCGGTCAGCGCCATGAGCAGCGGGCGGGGGCAGCGGGCGCGGAGCCGGTCGGCGAGGTGCAGGACGTGCTGGGAGCGCTGCGAGGTCTTGTTCTTGATGAAGTGCGCCTCGTCGACGACCATCCCCTTGAACCCGAAGTCGCCGAGCCAGCCGACGTGGCGGTCGAGGATCTCGTAGTTGACCACGACGATGTCGGCCCAGCCGTCGACGTCGTAGCCGTCGCCGTGGATCACCGTCGGGGTGCGGCCGGGGGTCCAGATGCCGGCCTCACGCGCCCAGCTGGTCTTCACCACGTTGGGCACCACGACCAGCAGCGGGTAGGCGTCGGCGGCCTGGGCGGCCAGCAGTGCCTGGGCGGTCTTGCCCAGACCCGGCTCGTCGGCGAGCAGGAAGGTCCGGTGGCCCTGGGCGGCGGCCTCGACCACCTGCGACTGGTGCTTCATCAGCTCGCGGCCGGACGCGGCGACCAGCGACCCGGGCTCGGGCAGCGGCATGCACGCCGACGCACCGCCGTACTCGAAGGAGCGGAAGAGGGGACCCAGCAGCTCCCAGCCGGCGAGCCGGCGGGGCCGGGCGTTCTGGGCCGCGGCGCCGGTGAAGTCGGGGACGAGGAAGGGGTTGGCGAGGCGACGGGCGATCACGCTCTGCGGGACGACCCGCTTCTCGATGACGGGGGCGTCCGGGTCGTCCTCGTCGACCTCGGGCTCGTCGGGCACCTCGAGGCCGGCGCGCTTCTTCATCTCACGACGCAGGTCCTCCGCGGCGTCGCCGACCTCGGCGTCCTCGGCCAGCAGGTGCAGGAGCGTGGTGTCGCGGGTGGCGGTCTTGGCCAGGATCGTCGCGATGCCGTCGAGGCGCTTGAGCTGCTCGGCGCGCTGGGACTCCGAGGCCTCCGTGTCGGCCTTGACCCGGGCCCTCTCCTCGCGGACCAGCAGGGCCACGACCTGGAACTTCGTGCGCGCGCTCGGCGGCACGGCACCGCGCTGGGCGGCACCCTCCACCTCGCGCACCGCGCGCGCCAGGACGGGGATGATCCCCTCGTTGTCGAGGTCGCGCACCCGTCGCTGGGCGCGCTGACCGTTGCCACGACGCTGGGGCCGTCGAGCCACTCGCTCCTCCTCCGGGCCGGCGCACCCTCGGTGGGCCGCACGGCGATCGGTCCGGGCCAGCCGTCCCGGCGGGTTCCGGGGACGGCGGCGCAGGCCGGCGCTCGCACCGATGAGGGGGACTCGCTGCCGGTGGTCGGGCCGGACGGGCCAGCCCTGGGGGCCGGTCGAACGGGCCGAGCGGTGGGGGTCCCGGGAGCTGCTGCTCCTGGTCCACGGGGTGCGAACGGGTCCACTGTCTCACATCGACCCTCACCCGGTGGCATCCCGTGGGGAAGCCCGTGGGGAAAGCGCGGCGCGACACGGGCCGGCGGGCGGGCCGGCCCGGTGCCCGCGCGGCGGTCGCGGACGGCCCCGGAGGGTGAGGCGTCCGGAGGGCTCCGTACCCGCCCGGGTGGTTTGGCGCGGGGTGTCCACGGAGCACCATCGAGACGTTCTCGCTCTCGAATCACCACATCCGGGTGGTGCTTCCACCCGCAGGGGTGATCGTCGGGAACGGCCGCGGCCGGGGACCGGAATCCTTCCCGGTCGCGGCACCCCCGGGCCCGCACCGACCTGGCACCGAAGGAGCGAGGACGCCGACGTGGACGCCGAGCGACTCACGCGCAACTGGGACGAGCTGCTCCAGGAGCTGCGTGTCGTCCAGACCGGCACCCAGATCCTCACCGGGTTCCTGCTGACCGTCCCCTTCTCCTCGCAGTTCGAGGACCTGACCGACCAGCAGCGACTCATCTACCTGGCGGTCCTGATGGGGTCGGTCGTCACCACGACGCTGGTGCTGGCCCCGGTGGCCTTCCACCGGATGCTGTTCCGGCGGCGCCAGCGGCCGTGGCTCGTCGAGGCCGGCAACGTCTTCGCGCGCGCCGGGCTGGGCATGCTCGCGCACACCAGCGCGGGGGCGGTCCTGCTCGTCTTCGACGTCGTGGTCGGCCGACCGTGGTCGTACGCCGCGGGCCTCTCGACCCTCGGCCTGTTCCTCGCCGTGTGGCTGGCCCTGCCCCTCCTGCGCGGCGGGCCACCACCCGACCGGGACTGACCGCGCGCCGACCTCCCTCCGACCCCGCCGACCGCTCAGGCCGCTCAGGCCGCTCAGGCCGCGATGGACACCAGCAGCCCGCCGGCCAGGAAGGCGGCGAGTGCACCGGCCAGCCCCGGGGCCGGGATGTCGGGCACCCAGGCACGCTCGACACCGTCGCCCATCGCGCCGTGGGAGCGGGCGTGCCCCTGCCCCCGCCGCAGCATCAGCCGGTTGACCGGGTAGGCCGCGGCGTAGGCAGCCACGAAGGCCACGCCCATCCCCCACCAGAAGGTGGGGTTGACCAGCCCCGCGTGCAGGGCGCAAGGATCAGCAGCACGACCGCGTTGTCGACGACCTCCATGGTCAGGATCGAGATCGTGTCGGCCAGCACCACGGTCTTCAGGGCGACCCCCACGGCCAGGCCGCTGCGCAGCAGCGGGAGGCTGGACAGCGCGAAGCCGAAGACGAAGGCCAGGGCGAGCGCGAGCGGGATGCTCGCCAGCGCGCCGAGGCCGACCGCCGTGGCCACGACCAGGGCCACGATCTCGCCCGTGGCGCACCCGGTGAGGCAGTGCAGGGTGGCGCTGGCGGCCATGCCCTCCATGCCCTCCGAGCTCTCAGCGCCCTCCGAAATGTCGGGACCCTGCTCCGGGACCCTGCTCCGGGGACCGCTCCGGGGCCTGCTTCGGGGCCTGCTCCGGGGCCTGCTCCTCAGCGCTGGCGCGTGCCGTCGGGGTCGGGTGCTCCACACGTCCTCCTCAGGGTCGGGTCGCGGCGTCCCGGGGCCGGGTGGGGGCTGGGGTGGTGCGGTCCAGGGTCAGCAGCGCCCCCAGGACGGTGAGGATGCCGCTGATCGTCTCCGAGGCCGCGGCCCTCGCGGTCTCGGCCAGCAGCAGGCCGCTCGGCACGAGCAGGAGGCCGACCACGACCGCGGCCGCGACGGCAGGCAGGGACCGCCCGGGCGCGAGCAGGCGCAGGGCGGCCAGCAGCACCACGATGGCCGCGCCCATGGCGCGCCAGGTGCCCTCTCGGCCCTCCGGCGTCTCGGCGTACAGGGTCCACTGCGACAGGGCCAGCCAGGTGCCGGTGGCGAGGACCAGGGCGGCCCCCGCGCGGGCCAGCCCCGGCCGCCTCGGCGGGCCCTGGTGCTCGAGGTGCTTGGCCCGGCGGCTCACCTCGGCGGCGTGACGCTGCGCGGCGGCGTCCTCGAGGTGGGCGTGGGTCCCGGCGACCTCGACGGTGCCGTCCTCACGGGTCGTGCGACTGGCGCCGGTCGCGCCGTGCACGTTCCACAGCAGGCCGCTCCACGCCGCCAGCGCCGCGCCGGCGACGCCGACGGCGGCACCGGCGGCGGCGACCGGCCAGGACATCACGAGCACCCCGACGCCCACGACGACCACGCCGAGGACCAAGACGCCGAGGGCGGCCCAGGAGGCGGTCGGACGCACCCGGTGGGCATCGCCCCGGTAGCGCCCGACCTTCTCCTCGCGCCCGGTCATCAGGACCCGGTGCTGCCTGCCCCGTGCGCGACAGCCTCCAGCAGCGCGTTGTTGAACGACGGGATGTCACCGGGGTTGCGGCTGGTGATGAGGTTGGCGTCGGTGACGACCGCCTCGTCGACCCAGGTGCCCCCGGCGTTGCGGATGTCGGTCTGCAGGCTCGGCCAGGAGGTGAGGGTGCGCCCCTCGAGGACTCCCGCTTCGATCAGCGTCCACGGCGCGTGGCAGATCGCCGCCACGGGCTTGCCCGAGGCCACGAAGTCGCGGATGAAGGCGACGGCGCCCTCGTCCATGCGCAGTGCGTCGGGGTTGGCGACGCCGCCGGGCAGGACCAGCGCGTCGTAGTCGTCGACCGAGGCGTTCGACACCACGGTGTCGACGGAACGGGTGTCGGCCTTGTCGAGGTGCTCGAAGAGCTGCACCGCCCCCTCCTCGGGGGCCAGCAGCACGGCGTCGTGGCCGGCGTCGATGACGGCCTGCCAGGGCTCCACCAGCTCGGCCCGCTCGATGCCCTCGGTCGCTGTCAGGAATGCAATCGTCGTCATGTGCTCGACGCTAGGTCGCGCTACCGGTGCTTTCACCGCCCGCAGGGGTGGCCTCCGCTCGACGGAACCGATGGGACGGCGACGGGCCGCCACCCCGCTCAGGGGTGGCGGCCCGTGCGTGGGTGCGGCTCGTGCGCGCCCGTACGCCGGTCGGGGCTCAGCCCGGCTCGGAGATCGCCCCCACGAGCTCACCCACCTGCTGCGGCGGCAGGGCGCGGGCGATGTCGGCCTGCGCGAGCATCCCCACCAGGTCGTGCCCGTCGATCACCGGGAGCCGGCGGACGTCGTGATCGACCATGGTCCGCAGCGCCTCGGCGACGTCGTCGTCGGCACCGATGGTGACCGGCTTGCCGGTGACGTAGCCCGCCACGGTGGTCTCGGTGACGTCGTGCCCCTCGGCCACGCAGTTCACGACGATGTCGCGGTCGGTGATCACCCCGGCCAGCCGGCCGTCGTCGTCGCAGATGGGCAGTGCCCCCACCCCGAGGTCCCGCATCCGGCGGGCTGCCTCGGAGACGGTCTGGTCGGTGGTGGCGCACGCGGCGCCCTCGGTCATCAGGTCTCGTGCTGTCGGCATGTCCGTGTCCTCTCTCGTCGTCGGACGGTCCGCCGACCCGGTGCCCGGTCCGGCCGGGGCCACCCCCGCTCGCGTGGGTGAGGCCGTCCGGCCGGCAGGGGTTCCGTCCGCAGGGGGGCAGGAGGGCTGTCAGGAGGGGTGCCGGACGTCGGGTCCGCTGGGCTCGTCCTCGCCGAGCGCCGACCCCAGGGCGGCCAGCGCGGCGATGGCCGCCGCCAGGCCGCGGCGGGGGTCCTGCCGGCGCATCCGCCACCCCAGGCGCAGCAGGCCCGGCGGCCTCCCGCGCGCGGCGCGCGGCGCGGCCTGCCGTGCCCGCCGGATGCCCCGGGCGACCCGCTCGGTGCCCGCCGGGTCGAGGTCGGTGGCGGCCGCCGACAGCGCCACCAGCGAGCGCAGGGTCTGAGCGTCCACCGACCTCAGCAGGAGCCGCAGGATGTCGGGGTAGGAGCGGGCGCCGCCGGCGAGCGCCCGCAGGAGCCCGGCGTCGTGCAGGGCCTCGACGAGGTCGTCGAGCTCGGCCCGGGCCTGGGAGTCCGGAGGGGTGGGGGGCGTGTAGCCCAGCTGGCGCGCCATCAGGAGCTCGCCCCCTCGATGTCCTCCTCCGGTGGGCGGCGGTAGTCCTCGCGCGCCCACTTCTCCTCGACCCGCACCCCGACCTGAGGAGTGGGGTGGCCGTAGCGGTGGTGCCGCCGCGGGAGCGGCGGACCGTCGGGGTCGCCCTGCTCGTCACGGGCACCCCGTCGGGCGCGGTCCGCCCCCTTGCGGGCTCCCCCGCGTCTCTCGATGAGACCGTCTGCGAGCTCCATGCGCGCCGCGATCTCCTTGTACGCCGGGGTGTGGGAGTCGGGGTCGATCTCGTTGCCGGTGAGCATGTTGATCTCGGCGGCCTGCATCGGCAGCCACAGCTCGCCGTCGGCCACCTGGTCCGAGAGCAGGACACGGGCGGTCACCTCCCCGTAGCGCGACACCAGGCGCACCCAGTCGCCGGTCACCACACCTCCGTGCCGGTGAGCCGTCTCCCGCGAGACCTCGACGTAGGTGTCGGGGACGAGCGAGGACAGGCCCTTGCTGCGCAGCGTCAGGTTGCCCTCGTGGAAGTGCTCGAGCACGCGGCCGTTGTTGACGTGCAGGGGGTACTCCTCGGTGACCGGCTCGGCGCGCTCGCGCGGCTCCAGCGGGTGGAGTCGCGCCCGGCCGTCGCCGAAGTGGAAGTCCTCGGTGTAGAGCAGCGGGGCGTCGGTGCCGTCCTCGGCCACCGGCCACTGCAGGGACGCGTAGCCCTCCAGCCGGTCGTAGGAGACCCCGGCGAACATCGGGGTCAGCGAGGCCACCTCGTCCATGATCTCGGCCGGGTGGGTGTAGCCCCACTGGACCCCGAGGTGGGTCGCGAGCCCCTGGAGCACCTGCCAGTCCGGCCGGGCCTCGCCGGGCGGGTCCATGGCGGCGTACAGGCGCTGGATGCGGCGCTCGGTGTTGACGAAGGTGCCGTCCTTCTCCAGCGACGCCGCCGCCGGGAGGACGACGTCGGCGAACTCGCAGGTGCGGGAGAAGAACAGCTCGGAGACCACCAGCAGCTCGAGCTTCTCCAGGGCCTCCTGGACGTAGTGGACGTTGGCGTCGACCAGCGACAGCTCCTCCCCGACCACGAGCAGGGCGCGCAGGTCGCCGTCGTGGATCGCGTCGACCATCGTGTGGTTGTCGAGCCCGGGCTCGAGGGAGAGGTCGCACTGCCAGGCGTCGGCGAACTTGTCGCGGACCTGCTCGTCCTGCACCGGCTGGTAGCCGGGGTAGAAGGTGTTGATGGTGCCGAAGTCCGAGCAGCCCTGGACGTTGTTGTGCCCCCGCAGGGGGTAGGCGCCGGTGCCGGGACGCCCGTAGTTGCCGGTGACCAGCAGCAGGTTGGACATCGCCGTGGAGGTGTCCGAGCCCATGGCGTGCTGCGTGACGCCCATCGCCCACAGCCCGCACACCCGCTCGGCGTGGGCGACGCGGTGGGCCACGTCGCGCAGGGTGTCGGCGGGGATGCCGCACTGCTCCTCGGCGGCCTCCAGCGTGAACGGCGCCAGCGACTCGACGTACTCCTCCAGCCCGTTGACGCGCTCCTCGAGGAACTTCTCGTCGGCCCAGCCCTGCTCCAGGACGTGACGGGTGACCGCGGAGAGCCACACCAGGTCGGTGCCGGGCTCGGGGTGGAGGTAGACGTCGGCGCGCTGCGCCATCTCGTGCCGCCGCAGGTCGGCCACGACGTGGACCTGGCCGTTGAGCTTCTGCGCCCGTCGCAGCCGCGAGGCGATGACGGGGTGGGACGCCGCGGTGTTGGTGCCGACCAGCAGCACGAGGTCGGCACGCTCCATGTCACTGATCGAGCCGGCGTCGCCGCCGTACCCGACGGTGCGCCACAGCCCCTGCGTCGCCGGCGCCTGGCAGTAGCGCGAGCAGTTGTCGGTGTTGTGCGTGCCGATCACCTGTCGGGCGAGCTTCTGGGTCAGGTACGACTCCTCGTTGGTGGCCTTGGAGGAGCCGATGACCCCGACGGTGTCCGGTCCCCGGTCCCGGACCAGGTCGCGCAGCCGCTCGGCGATGACGGCGAACGCCTCCTCCCAGCTGGTCTCCCGGAAGCGGTGCCCCTCCCGCACCAGGGGCCTGGTGAGCCGGTCCTCGGCGGTGACGTAGTCCCAGCCGAACTTGCCCTTGACGCAGGTGGAGATGTTGTTGGCGGGCGCCTCGGCGCTCGGCAGGATCCGCAGCACCTCGCGCCCTCGGGTCTCCACCTCGAAGGAGCAGCCCACCCCGCAGTAGGTGCACACGGTCTTGGTCCGCTTCGTCACGCCCTGCCGGGCCGTGGCCTCGAGGTCGGAGAGCTGGTAGAGCGGCCCGTAGCCGGTGGTGGGCTCGACGTCCTTGACCACGTCGATCGCGAGCTCCCGCACGTCGTCGGGCCACTCGGTGAACAGCCCGTGCCGACCCAGCATCGTCTTCTCCATCAGCGCGTTGCACGGGCAGACCGACACGCAGTGGCCGCAGGACACGCACGAGGAGTCGCCGGCGGGAGCGCCCCCGTCCCAGAGCACCCGGGGGTCATCGGCACCCCAGTCGATCGACAGCGTCTCGGTGACCTGCACGTCCTGGCAGGCCTCGACGCAGCGGCCGCACAGGATGCACTGACCGGGGTCGTAGCGGTAGAAGGGATGGCTGTCGTCGACCTCGTGGGGCTTCGGCGAGTAGCCGTAGCGCTCGAACTGCAGCCCGGTCGCCTCGATGCCCTTCTTCAGGGTGCAGTCGCCGTCGTTGTGGTCGCAGATCGTGCAGTAGAGGACGTGCTTGCGCACCAGTCGCTGCGCCGCCTCCTCCCGGGCACGCTCGCCCTCCCCTCCTGTGTCCACCTCGAGTCCCGCGCGGGCGCGGGTCGCGCAGGCGCGGACCAGCTCCCCGTCGGCCTCGACCAAGCAGGTGTCACACGTCTCGAGGGCGCCGAGGCTGGGGTGGAAGCAGAGCGAGGGGACGCCCGCGTCCGCCAGCGGCACCGCGAGCGACTCCCCCTCGGCGACCTCGACGGACCGGCCGTCGACGCAGACCTCCACCGACCGTGGTGGCGGTGCGGAGCGGTCCTGGGACAGCGGGCGGAACTCGGGCGTCGTACCGGCGGGGCCCGGGTCGGGACGGTCGGCGTGGGCTCGGCTCATGTCTGGGTGGCTGCTCCTCGCTCGGCGGACGGGTCCTCGACGCTACGAAGCCACGGCATCGCCGGATTCACTCCTGTGAGTGGTCGGGTGGCAGGCATCGCCGGCCGCGGCGCGGGGAACCGTGCTCGCATGCGAGCCACCCACGACGCGCTGCTGCTCATCGACCTGCAGGAGGACTACTTCGTCGACGACGAGCTGGAGCGCTGCCGCGACGACGTGCTGGACACCTGCTCCGAGCTGGCCCGGGCCGCGCACCGGGCCGGGGTCCCCGTGCTGGAGGTGCGCACCGAGCACGAGCCCGACCGCAGCACCTGGACCCTGACGATGCTGGAGGACGACCAGGGCGTCGTCGTGCGGGGCACCCCCGGCGCCGCTCGCGCGGAGGGCCTGGACCCGGGGCCGGCCGACCTGCTGCTGAAGACGCGTGACAGCGCGTTCTTCGGCACCGACCTGGTGGAGCGGTTGCGCCGGCGGGGAGTGCACCGGCTGGTCCTGACCGGGGTCAGCACCGAGTCCTGCATCGCCGCCACGGCGCGCGACGCGTTCGCCCACGACCTCGCCGTCGTCCTGGTCTCCGACGGGACCGCGTCGGTCTCCTGGGAGGAGCACGACCACACCCTGGAGATGCTGAGGACCCAGCACCGGCAGGACGTCCTGACCGCGCGCGAGGTGGCCGCGCAGTGGACCTCGGGTCACGACTGACCCGGTCCCGGGGGTCGCGACGATGCACAGCGGAGGGTCGCGGGCGGCTCCTCGGAATCCGCGGAGCCGCCCACGACGGTGACGACGCCGCCACCGGCCCGCCGGGGGGGGGTGCGGCCAGTGGCGACGCCGGGCTCAGTCGGGTGCCGGTCCCCGAGGATCCGGCCCCGCGTAGCCGCGCTCGGACTCCTCGACCACTTGGGCGGCGACGTCGCTGAGGGGCTCGTTGGAGGTTCTGGAGTAGCGCTGGAGGACGGTGAACGCCTGGTGCAGCGAGAGCCGGTGCCGCTCCATGAGGATCCCCTGGGCTGCACCGATGCGGTGCCTCGTGCCGAGCGCGGTCTCGAGACCGGTGATGATCTTCGCCGCGTCGAGGGCCGCGGCCGCGTGCGTCGCGTAGAGCAGCACCGCGTCGTGGGTCGCCCCTCTCCACGAGCCGCGGTGGTGGGACCACAGCGTCATGACCGCCTGGGTCCGGCCGCGCGTCAACAGCGGCACCGCGGCGACGGAGCGGACGCCGTGCGCCCGCACCGGTGCCGCGAGGTCCAGCCACCCCGGCCACCTGTCCTCGGCCGCCAGGTCGTGGGAGACCACGGACTCGGCCGACTCGAAGGCCGCCACGGTCGGACCGGCCCACGTCGACAGCTGCGACTCCTGCAGGGCCTCGGCGACCTCCGAGGTCGCCTCCGCGGGCGCCAGCCGGTGCCGGCGCGCCCGGACGCTCAGGGTCGCGTGGTCGCACCCGTCGACGACCTCCAGGGCCAGGCGACAGATCCGCGCGGCGGTCAACGCCTCGTCACGCTCGTCGGAGAGCTCCTGGGACACCTGGGCCAGCACGGTCGCGAGATCCTCGCGCGACATCCACACCACCTGAAGACGAGATCGATCGCCCGTCTTCTCCAGGCGAGGCCCCATCCTGCCCTGAGACGTCCCTGTCACGCACTTTCCGACACGCGCTCACCCCTGTGCGTCCTGCGTCACACACGCGCGGAGACGCGGTCTGGTGCGGGGGCCTGGAGAGGAGGCATGGACCTGGGACGCGCGGGTACCCACCGGCATCCCACGAAGGCCCACGACCGGACCACGACCGGCCCACGACAGGCCCACGACAGGCCCACGAAAGGTGAGTGTCATGACTGCCACCGTCCCGTCCCCCGCCTCCCCGCCCTCCCGACACGAGGACGGCCAGGCGCCGGGACGCGTCCCGGTGGTCCTGGCCACCTCCTCCCCCCTCGTGCGCGGAGGGCTGCAGGTCATGCTGGGGAACCGACCCGAGCTGAGGATCGTCACCGGCCCGCCCGCCCCACCCGCGCGGGTCGCGCCGACCGGACGGGAGCGCCACGCCCCGGGCGCGGTGCTCTTCGACGCCGGGGAGCCGGAGGCGGCGTACGCCGAGGTGGTCGCGGACGCCCGCGCGGCCAGGTGGACGGTGCTCGCGCTGGCCTGGCCCGGTGAGGCCAGGCGCCTGCTGCGCGGCCCCGTGCCGTCGCAGCCCGACGGCTGGCTGCCCAAGACCGTCGGCGTCGACGAGGTGGCGGGCGCGTTGGTGCGCGCTGCCCGGCGCGGCCCTGCGCTCAGCGGCCCGTGCAACACCTCGCCCCGCACCGACGACGCGGGGCTCAGCGAGCGCGAGTGCCAGATGCTGGTGCTGATCGCGGCAGGGCTGAGCAACAAGGAGATCGCCGAGCGCTGCTACCTGAGCATCAACTCGGTCAAGACCTTCATCCGTGCCGCCTACCGCAAGACCGGTGTGCGGCGTCGCGTCGAGGCGGTCACCTGGGTCCACGAGCAGGGGTTGAAGGGCACGTCGGACAGCCCGCACCGAGCCCCGCCGGCCGCCTGAGCGACCCCGGGGTCAGTGGGCCGGCGGCGTACCGCCGGGCAGACCGCGGGCCTCCACCACCCGTGCGGCGACGTCGCGCAGCTTGAGGTTGGCGTCGTTGGAGATGCGGCGCAGCACCTCGAAGGCCTGCTCGGCGTCGATGTCGTAGCGGGCCAGCAGGACCCCCTGCGCCATCCCGATCTCGTGCCGGGAGGCCAGGGCCGTGCGCAGGCCGGAGACCAGGCGTGCCTGCCGGAGCGCGTTCGCGGCGTGCGTGGCGAAGACCTCCGCCACCTCCACCGCGTGGTCGTCGAAGGCGGAGAGCCGGCGGGAGTAGAGGTTCAGCGCGCCGATGTCGTCCTCGTCGGAGCGGAGCTTGACCGACAGGGTCGACCTCCAGCCCTCCTCGTGCGCGCCCTTCGCCCAGCGTGGCCACCGCTCCTCGGCCCCGAGGTCGTCGACGCGCAGCGTGGCGTCCCCGGAGGCCGTGTCGAGGCAGGGACCCTCCCCGAGGTCGTACTGCAGCTGGTCGGCGCGGCGCACCGCCTCGTCACTGGCCTCGGCGGTCGCCAGGCCCTGCCGCCTGCGGTGCACGGTGAGGCCGCACCCCTCGGCGCCGCGCACGACCTCGACGGCCCGGTGGACGACCCGCCCCACCGTCACCGGCTCCTCGGTGCCGCTCAGGAGCTCCTCACTGACCCGGGCGAGGTAGGCGGCCCAGTCCCCCTGGGGCTCGCCGGCGTCGTCGCTCATCTCTCCTCCAAGATCGGGGCACCCACCGTAGCGACGTCGCCACCACCCCCGCACGGGGGTGACACGTGACCGCACGGTGCGTAGTGTCGAAGGGGTTCCGGGAGCTGCAGACCGTCGGCTCCTGGTCGGGCCCCACACCGACCTGTCGCAGCACACCCCTGAAGGGGGGCTGCAGATGACCTCGCCCTCTTCCTCCACCATCCGCCGCCGGCGGACCGCCGCCCTGCTCGAGTACGCGCAGGGGCTGCCCCGCGGCCCACGGCGCGCCACGCTGCGCACCGTGGTCGACCTCAACTGTCCCGTCGCCGAGCGCATCGCCCAGCGCTACCGACGCCGCGGCCTCGCCGACGACGACCTGCGCCAGGCCGCCTACGAGGGCCTGATCAAGGCCGTCGGCCGCTTCGACCCCTCGCGCGCCGACGACCTGCTCACCTTCGCCGTCCCCACCATCCGCGGTGAGGTGCAGCGGCTATTCCGCGACGAGTCGTGGGGCGTGCGGCCGCCACGTCGCCTGCAGGAGCTCTCGGCCGACGCCCACACGGTGACCGACGACCTGCGCTCGGAGCTCGGTCGCGAGCCCACCACGCTCGAGGTCGCCTCCCGCCTCGGCTGCAGCGACGCCGCGCTGCGGGAGGCCCGGCTCGCGTCGCGCAGCATGGTCACCCGCTCCCTCGACGTCCCCGGCGGCGAGGAGGGGGACGGCGCCCCCGGCACCGAACGCCTCGGCCGGGAGGACCGGCTGGACCACGTCGAGAACCGCATGGTCCTCGAGCCCGCGCTGCGGACGCTGTCCGGGCGGGACCGGGAGATCATCCGGCTCCGGTTCACCGAGGAGCTGAGCCAAGGTGAGATCGGCGAGCTGATCGGGGTGACGCAGACCCAGGTCTCCCGGCTCCTCACGCGCATCCTGGGCCACCTGCGCGGCGCCCTGGGGGACGTGGACCTCCGACCGCTCACCTCCGGGCCGACGCCACTGGTGGGCCACGTGTGACCGCTACCCGAGGGGGTGGCTAGCGCCCGCGGGCACGTGGGTACCGGAGGGCGTGACCGTCTCGGACCCCTTCCTCTGCTCGCTCGCCGCCGACCTGCTCGACGTGCCCGAGCCCACGACCGACCAGCTCAGCGCCGTACGCCGGTTGCTCGAGGGGCACGACGTGCTGCTCGTCGCACCGACGGGCACCGGCAAGTCGCTGGTCTTCCAGCTCGCCGCGGCGGCCGCCGAGCGGCTGTGCGTCGTGGTGACGCCGCTGCTGAGCCTGGCCGGCGACCAGGTGCGTGGGCTGGACTCCACCGCAGGCGAGGGGTTCGCCGCACGATGGACCTCGGCGGAGTCCGCGGCCGACCTCGACGCCGCGGAGTCGGCCGTGCGGGACGGCACCCTGCGGCTGCTCTACACCTCCCCCGAGCAGCTCGAGGGTGGCCCGCTGCACGACCTGCTGGCCGAGCACCCGCCCGCGCTGCTCGCGGTGGACGAGGCGCACTGCGTCTCGACGTGGGGCACCGACTTCCGGCCGGCGTACGCCGCGCTCGGGCAGGTCCGTGAGGCGTGGGGCTCCCCGCCGACCGTGGCCGTGACCGCGACCGCGTCCTCCGCGGTGCGCAAGGACGTGCACCGGGTGCTGGGGCTCGGCGGGACCGAGCAGGTCCTGGGCTTCGAGCGCCCCGAGGTCACCCTGCGCGTGCTGCGGCTGCACGAGGACTCCGAGCGCCCCGCGCTGGTCGAGGAGCGCGTCCGTGCGCTGCGCGAGGAGACCGAGGGCGGGCTGGGGCTGGTCTACGTGCGCACCCGTCGCGACGCCGAGTCCCTCGCCGCGCGCCTGGCCGAGGCCGGTCTGCGCGCCCCCGCCTACCACGCCGGGCTCCCCCGGGCGCGTCGCGAGGAGGTGCACGACGCCTTCCACGCCGGCGACGTCGACGTGGTGGTGGCGACCTCCGCGTTCGGCATGGGCGTCCACCAGCCGGAGGTGCGCTTCGTCCTGCACGCGCAGGCCCCCGAGTCGCTCGACGTCTACTACCAGGAGTCCGGCCGGGCCGGCCGCGACGGGCGAGCCGCCGTGGCCGAGCTGCTGTTCCGCGACGAGGACCTCTCCCTCGGGCACTTCTTCGCGGGCGGCCGGCCCCGCTCCGCGTCGGTCCGTCGCGTCGCGGAGGCGTGGCGGGACGCACCGGACGCCGACGTGCGGACCCTCGCGTCCAGCACCGGCCTCGGTCGGCGGACCGTGGGCCGGGTGCTCGCGCTGCTGACCGCCGGCGACGCGGACCCGTCGCAGGACGTGGACCGGCTGGCCGACGCCGTACGTCGACGGGCCGATGCCGAGCGCACGCTGCGCCGCACCCAGGTCGAGCGGGTGCGGGAGTACGCCGACTCGCCGCACTGCCGCGACCTGGTGCTGCGCCACCACTTCGGCGACCTCTCCGAGGAGCCCTGCGGGCGGTGCGACACCTGCAGCGCCGAGGGCGGTGCTCAGCCGCTGGAGACGCTGCGCGACCTCGACGGGCTGCGCCCGGAGGCGGGCGTGCGCCACCGCAGGTTCGGTCGGGGCACGATCACCGACCTCACCCGCGACACCGTGACGGTGCTCTTCGACCGGGTCGGCTACCGCACGCTGGCCACCGAGCTGGTCCGCGAGCGGCAGCTGCTGAAGCCCGCCTGACCGGCGACGACACGACGACGGGCCGGCACCCCAGGCTGGGGAGCCGGCCCGTGCGTCACCGACCTCTGGGCCGTGCGCGAGCGACCTCTCGGCCGTGCGCGAGCGACCTCTCGGCGGGTCAGGGCGTGAAGACCACCTTGACCACGCCGTCCTCCTTGTCGCGGAAGCGCTGGTAGGCCTCGGGGGCCTCGGTGAGGGGGAGGTGGTGGGTCACGAAGTCCTCGGTGCCCAGCGGGTCCGCGTCGTCGACCAGCAGCGGCATGATGTCGTCGGTCCAGCGACGGACGTTGGCCTGGCCCATCCGCATCTGGATCTGCTTGTCGAACATCTGCATCATCGGCATCGGGTCCACGGCACCGCCGTAGACGCCGAGCAGCGACACCGTCCCGCCGCGGCGTACGGCGTCGATCGAGCCGTGCAGCGCCGCGAGCCGGTCGATCCCGGCCGCCTGCATGAACGGTCCGGCCAGCGCGTCGGGCAGCAGGCCGACGACCTTGTGGGTGGCCTCGACGACCTTGTTGCCGAAGGCCTCCATGCCGACGGCGTCGATGACGGAGTCGGCACCACGGCCACCGGTACGCGAGCGCACCTCCTCCGCCACGTCGTCGACCTCGTTGAGATCGATGGTCTCCGCCCCGCGAGCGGCGACGCGGGCGAGTCGGTCCCGCTCCCGGTCGGCCACCAGGACGCGGTGGCCGCGGTGCATGGCGATCCGCGCGGCCATGTCGCCGATCGGGCCGGCACCCATGACCAGCAGCACCCCGTCGTCGGGGAGCTCGGCGTACTCGACCCCCTGCCAGGCGGTGGGCAGCACGTCGGACAGCAGCACGAAGCGGTCGTCGACGGGGCCGTGCGGGACCTTCATCGGCAGGAAGTCCGCGAAGGGGACGCGCAGCAGCTCGGCCTGGCCGCCCGGCACCGCGCCGTACAGCGAGGAGTAGCCGAACAGGCTGGCGCCGGTGCCGGTGTCGCGGTTCTGCGTGGTCTCGCACTGGCTGTGCAGCCCGCGCGAGCAGGTCCAGCAGCTGCCGCAGCTGATGTTGAACGGGACCACCACGCGGTCGCCGACGGCGAGGTCGCGCACGCCGGGCCCGACCTCCTCGACGATGCCCATCGGCTCGTGGCCGATGACGTCGCCGGCGGACATGAACGGGGCCAGCGGCTCGTACAGGTGCAGGTCGGACCCGCACAGACCGGTCGTGGTGATCCGCACGACGGCGTCGGTGGGCTCCTGGATGGTCGGGTCGGGCACCTCCTCGACGCTGATCTTGCGAGGTGCCTGCCAGGTGACTGCCTTCATGATCTCTCTCCTTCCCTCGAGTGGGTCCGGGTCAGGCCAGGGCCGCCGGGAAGCGGTCCCAGGCACGGTGGGCGGGCAGCAGCCCGGAGAGCTGCTCCCAGGCGCTCGTGGGGTCGTCGCCGACGACGACCCCGACGGACTGCGGGTCGACGCCGGCGGCCTCGAGCACCGCCTGCCCGGCCGAGGTGGCGCCCACGGCCTTGCTGTGGCGGAAGCACTCCTCCACCAGCAGCCGGACGCGCGGGTCGACCGCGCCCTCGCCGGCGGCCTTCTCGTCACGGGCGCCGAGGGCGTCCGGGGCGGGGACCGGGGCGGCCAGGAGCAGCACGGCGTCGAGCTCGACGGAGCGACCCGTGGCGAAGGTCCGCTGGACCGGCACCCCGTCGATCTCGCCTCCGCGGGGACCGACGACGAACGGCACCAGGCCGGCCCCGAAGATCGCGTCGCGCACCGGCTGCACCTGGTCGGCGGGGGTCGTGGCGTCCACGACCAGTCCCACGATCCGCCCGTCGGTGGGCCAGGTCCCGCCGAGCTGGGACAGGGCCGGGCTCGGCTCGACGTCCGCGATCGCCGTGGTCGGCTCGGGGGCCGGGAGACCCAGCCCCGCGGCCACCTGCGCGCACAGGTCCTCGTCGACGTTGGCGAGCGCCTGCAGCTGACGCTCCTTGATGGCCTGCTCGTAGCACTTGCCCAGCTCGAAGGTGTAGGCGCGGACCACGTGCTCCTTCTCCACCGGGCTCAACGAGAGCCAGAACAGCCGCGCCTGGCTGAAGTGGTCGTCGTACGACGCCGGGTTGGCCCGGACCTTGCGGCTGGCCTCGATGCTCGCGGCGGCGTCGACGAAGGCCCGCTTCTGCTCGTCGGTGAGGTCCTCGCCCTGGTTCTCCAGGCTGAAGGGGCACCCGCCGTCGAGGGAGTTGGGCCGGTAGGGCGCGACCCCCGGGTGCACGGCGTGCTGGTGCATGCCGTCGCGCAGCATGTCGTTGACCGGCGCGTGCGGCCGGTTGATCGGCAGCTGGTTGAAGTTCGGCCCGCCCAGCCGCGAGAGCTGGGTGTCGAGGTAGGAGAAGTTGCGGGCCTGCAGCAGCGGGTCGTCCGTGACGTCGATGCCGGGCACGAGGTGACCGGTGTGGAAGGCGACCTGCTCGGTCTCGGCGAAGTAGTTGGTCGGGTTGCGGTCCAGCACCATCTTGCCGATCGGCTGCACCGGTGCGATCTCCTCGGGCACCAGCTTGGTCGGGTCGAGCAGGTCGATGCCGTGGAAGGTCTGGTCCTCGGTGTCGGGGAAGACCTGGACGCCCAGCTCCCACTCCGGGAACGCACCGGCCTCGATGGCGTCAGCGAGGTCCCGGCGGTGGAAGTCGGGGTCGAGCCCGCCGAGCATCTGCGCCTCCTCCCAGGTGAGGGAGTGCACGCCGAGCTTGGGCTTCCAGTGGAACTTCACCAGCGACGTGGCGCCCTCGGCGTTGGTGACCCGGAAGGTGTGTACGCCGAAGCCCTCCATCATCCGGTAGGAGCGCGGGATGCCGCGGTCGGACATGTTCCAGATGGTGTGGTGCTGGGCCTCGGTGTGCAACGACACGAAGTCCCAGAACGTGTCGTGCGCGGACTGGGCCTGCGGGATCTCGCGGTCCGGGTGCGGCTTGCCGGCGTGGATGATGTCGGGGAACTTGATGCCGTCCTGGATGAAGAAGACCGGCATGTTGTTGCCGACGAGGTCCCAGTTGCCCTCGTCGGTGTAGAACTTCGTAGCGAACCCGCGGGTGTCGCGCACGGTGTCGGCTGACCCGCGGCTGCCCAGCACCGTGGAGAAGCGCACGAACGTCGGCGTACGACGGCCCTCCTCGAAGACGCTGGCCAGGCAGATCTCACCGACGGTGCCGTAGCCCTCGAAGTAGCCGTGGGCGGCGGCTCCACGGGCGTGCACGACCCGCTCGGGGATGCGCTCGTGGTCGAAGTGGGTGATCTTCTCGCGCAGGTGGTGGTCCTGCAGCAGGGTCGGGCCGCGCGATCCGGCCTTGAGCGAGTGGTCGGTGTCGCGCAGCTTCACGCCGGTGGCGGTCGTCAGCCAGCGGCCCTGCTGGCCGCGAGCGGTGCCCTCCTCGCCCTCCAGCGCCTCGCCGGTGGCGGTGCGCAGCTCGGGCGCGCCCTGGTCGGGCTTGGGGGGCAGGGGGTCGTGGGGCTCCTGGGGCTCCTGCACCGAGGGCGGCTCGGGGGCGGGGGCTCCGGGGATGGTCGGGTCGCTCATGGGGTGCTCCTTCTGCAGGGAGGCGGACGGCACGGGGCCGCCCTCTGTCGTCCCGGACCGGCGCCCGTCGCGCGGGGTCCGGACCGGGAGGTCGTGGGGGGACCGGGGCCGGCGGTCCGTCAGTCCCGTGCGGGCAGGCGGCGCAGCGGCCGGGTGGCGGGGCCCTCGAGGACCTGGCCGTCCCGGTCGAAGCGGGAGCCGTGCAGGGGGCAGTCGTAGCTGCCCTCGTGGGGGTTCCAGCGCAGCGGGCCACCGAGGTGGGTGCACACCGGCAGCAGCCGGCAGTCCTCACCCACGGCGCGACGACCCGAGGTCTCGACGGGTGCGGCCAGGCCGGCCGCGGCGGCGGCGCCGCCGAGGGCGACACCGACCTGAATGCCGGCCAGCGCGGGGACGTCGCGCAGCCGGGCCCGACGGCCGTAGAGGTCGTCGGCCCAGGGCTCCGGCACCCCCAGCACGTCGCCGGTGAAGGACAGGGCGGCGGCCACACCGCTGGTGAGGCCCCACTTGTTGAACCCGGTGGCCAGGTGCACGCCGGGGCTCGCTCCCCCGAGGCTGCCGACCAGCGGGAGGTGGTCGGTCGTCGTGTAGTCCTGCGCCGACCATGCGCCGAGCTCGACCGCGTCGGGCCAGTGCTCGGAGGTCCAGGCGCGCAGCTCGTCGACCCGGCGGTTCTCGGCGCGGCCGCGGCCGGTCTCGTGCCCGGCACCGCCCACCAGGAGGATGCGTCGGCCGTCGACCTCGGCGCTGCGGAACGACCGGGACGGGCCACCGCCGGACAGCGCCATGGTCTCGGGGGCCGCGGCGGTGTCGAAGGCCACGATGTAGCTGCGCTGGGCGGTGACCCGCGCGAAGTGCATGCGCCGGTCGACCACGGGCGCTCCGGTGGCCAGCAGCACGCGGCCCGCGCTGACCCGGCCCTCGTCGCCACCGTGCGAGACCTGAAGGTGCACCCCGTCGCCCCGCTGGCGCACGCGCTGGACGCGCGTGTCGCCGACGACCACGGCACCCGCCTGGAGGGCCGCGGCGAGCAGCCGCTCGACGAGCTGTCCGGGGTCGAGCTGCAGCTGGTCGTCGAGCAGCGTCGCGGCGGCCGCCGGGACCGGCAGCCGCCGACTCGCGTCGGCCGGCGCGGAGCATCCGCGAGAGCATCGTCCCCTGGAGCGCGGAAACCTTGCCGGTGGTGCGGCCGGTCGTGACGGCCCCGGGGTGCCGGGCCTCGAGCACGACGACGCCCAGCCCGGCGCGCGCCAGCAGCAGCGCGGCGGTCAGACCGGTCACGCCCGCCCCGACCACGGCCACGTCGACCTGCTCGGTCGGCAGCGCGCCGTCGGCCGCGGGCGTGCCACGCTGCTTCCACCAGATGCTCTCGGCCATGCCGGGGTCCCTCCCGAGTCGTGGACGCGGCACCGTGCGTGCCGCAGCCCCGACGCTGCCCCGTCGATCGACGAGTCCTCCCACCCTTCCGGGCGTCATCTGCGCGCCACGCCTGGCATCCGGGGGTGACCTCATACCTCTGGGCGAGGAGCGGGCGACCGCTGAGGGGAAGGGTGGAGCCATGAGCACCAACACCCGCGTCGTGCACGCCACCCCCGACCAGGTCTGGGACGTCCTCGCCGACGGCTGGCTCTACCCGCTGTGGGTGGTCGGTGCATCCCGGATGCGCGAGGTCGACGACCACTGGCCGGCCGAGGGCGCCCGGCTCCACCACTCGGTCGGCTCCTGGCCCCTCCTCCTCGACGACGAGACCGTGGCCGAGGCGTGCGACCCCGGCCGGATGCTCCGGCTCACCGCCAAGGCCTGGCCCGGCGGACAGGCCGCGGTGACGGTCACGCTCGAGCCCCAGGGCGCCGACACGCTGGTCACGATCGAGGAGGACGCCAGCCACGGGCCGGGGCGCCTGGTGCCGCCCCCGCTACGTCACGCGATGCTGGGCTGGCGCAACGTCGAGTCGCTGCGGCGCCTGGCCTACCTGGCCGAGCGACGGAGCGCCGGCTGAGGTCCGCTGAGGTCGGCTGGAGCCCTTGACCGCGCCCGTGACGATGGGACGCATGACCTCCGAGCTGCCCGCCACCGTCGACGCCGTGGTGGTCGGCGCCGGGCCCAACGGCCTGGTCGCCGCGAACCTCCTCGCGGACGCCGGGTGGGCGGTCCTGGTCCTCGAGGCCGCGGAGGCGGTCGGCGGCGCGGTGCGTCACGACGACGAGCTGCACCCCGGCTTCGTCCAGGACACCTTCAGCGCCTTCTACCCCTTCGCCGCGGCCTCCCCCGTGGTCGACCGGCTGGACCTGGGATCCCACGGGCTGCGGTGGACCACACCCCCGGCCCCGCTGGGCCACCCGCTGCCCGGCCGGTGGGCCCTGGTGCACCGCGACCGCGACGACACGGCCGCCGGCATGGAGGCCGCGCACCCCGGGGACGGCGAGGCCTGGCTGGACCTGTGCCGGCAGTGGGACGCCATCGGCCCCGGGCTGCTCGACCTGCTGCTGAGCCCCTTCCCGCCGGTGCGCGGCGGTGCCCGGGCCGGTCTGGCGCTGGCGCGCCACGGCGCCCTGGGCACGGTCCGCCAGCTCCTGACGCCCGCCCTCGGGGCGGGCTGGGGCCGCTTCACCGGGGACGACGCGCGGCTGCTGGTCAGCGGGAGCGCGGGGCACGCCGACATCCCGCTGGACGCGCCCGGTTCGGGGGCGTTCGGCCTCATCATGACCATGCTCGCGCAGGCCGACGGGTTCCCCGTGCCGGTGGGGGGAGCCGGCGAGCTGACCGCGGCCATGGCGCGCCGGTTCGTGTCGCTGGGCGGCGAGCTGCGCACCAGCACCCCGGTGGAGCGCGTGGTCGTGCGGGACGGCCGGGCCGTCGGCGTACGCGCGGCGGGGCGGGAGGTCCGGGCCCGGCACGCCGTGCTCGGCGCCGTCAGCGTCCCGGTGCTGTGGGGCTCGCTCGTGGACGAGGAGGACCACCCGGCGCGGGTACGCCGCGGGCTGCGCCACTTCGAGCTCGACCCGGCGACGGTCAAGGTCGACTGGGCGCTGTCGGGTCCGGTCCCGTGGGAGACACCGCCGCCCGTCGCACCCGGCAGCTTCCACGTCGGGGACTCCCCCGAGCAGATGCACGAGGCCACGAGCCAGGTGGCCACCGGGCGGGTGCCGGCCGCGCCGTACCTCCTCGCCGGCCAGATGACCACCACCGACCCCACCCGCTCCCCCACGGGCACCGAGTCGCTGTGGGCCTACACCCACGTGCCGCACCGGGTCCGCGGGGACGCGGGTGCCGACGGCCTCACGGGACGCTGGGACGCGGCGGAGACCGAGCGCTTCGGGGACCGGATCCAGGCGCGGATCGAGGCGCTGGCGCCGGGGTTCGGCGACCGGGTGCTGGCACGGCGCGTGCTCGGGCCGCACGAGCTGCAGGCGCGCAACGCCTCCCTGGTCGGCGGGGCCGTCAACGGCGGGACCTCGCAGTTGCACCAGATGCTGGTGCTGCGGCCCTGGCCCGGGAAAGGGCGGCCCGGCACCGGGCTCCGCGGCCTCTACCTCGCCTCGAGCTCGGCCCACCCCGGTGGTGGCGTGCACGGCGCTCCCGGTGCCAACGCGGCCCGGGCGGCCCTGCTGGACCGGCGGCTGCCGGGTCGCTGAGCGCGCGGCGCCGCCGGGAGCGGTGAGTGCTCAACCGAGTTCCCACCGGATTCGGTTCAGAGCTCACCGCTCACGGGCACGCCCGCCCACGGCGGTGAGTGCTCAACCGAGTTCCGACTGGAGTCGGTTCAGAGCTCACCGCTCACGGGCACGCCCGCCCACGGCGGTGAGTACACAACCGGTTCCCCAACCGAGCTGGTTCAGGGACCACCGCCCACGGGACGCCTCAGCCCAGGACCTCGTCAAGGTGCTCGAGCAGGTCGGCGGGGTCGTCGAAGACGTGCTCGGCGCCCGCCTCGCGCAGCACCTCGTCGCTGAACCCACCGGTGCGGACCGCGACGAACCGGACCCCGACCTCGCGCGCCGCCTCGCCGTCCCAGGGGGCGTCGCCGAGCATGAACGCGGCGCCGGAGCCGGCCTTCTCCAGCACCTGCTCGACCGGCTCGGGGTGCGGCTTGGAGTGGCCGACGTCGTCACCGGTGGTGACCTCCTCCACCAGGGTCGCGGCCCCGGCGGCCTGGAGGAGCGCGTCGGTCGTCTCGGCGTTCGCCGAGCTGGCGACGACCAGCCGGAGACCCCGGTCGCGCAGGGCCTGCAGCAGCTCGTCGGTGCCGCGGGTGGGACGCACGTCCCCGAGGACCGACTCGAACAGCTCGTCGTGGCGCGCGCGGACGTCGTCGCCGATACTCCCCTCGGCCGCTTCGCCGGCCAGGTGGGTCACGATGCGGTCGCCGCCCATGCCGATCGCGCCGTGGATGCGGTGGGAGGCCACGGTGAGGCCGACCTGGTGGAAGGCCCGCACCCACGCGTGGACGTGCAGGTAGACGGAGTCGACGAGGGTCCCGTCGATGTCGAGGACGACGGTCGTGGCGCGCTGGTCGGCGTCGGGGCTCATGCCGACCGACGGTAACGAGCCCGGTGCACGCGACGGGCCACCTGACCGAGTGAAGCCGCAGGGGTGGGACGGTCCCGCCGCTCGGCTGGCAGGCTCGAACCACGCATCCGCTCCTGGAAGGGGAACACCGTGGACCGCCCCAAGGTCGTCGCCGCGATCGTCATCGCCATCATCGTGCTGGTGCTCGGCACCATGGTGGTGATCGGGCTCGTCCAGGGTGACGACGTGGACCGCGAGGAGAACCCGGTCATCGGCCTGGCACCGGCCGCCTCGGCCGTGGCATCGGCCCCGCTCACCCGCTGACGACTCCCCCACCGTCGTCGCGCCGGCGCAGCAGCGCCAGCACCCCGCGCTCGTAGACACGACGCTCCACCTCGACCAGACCGTGCTCGGCGCCGGCCGCGGCCACCGGCCCGTCCAGCTGGGTCTCGCTCCCCACCTGCAGCACCATCGCCCCGCCCGGCGCCAGCACCCGGCCCGCGGTGCGCACGCAGTCGATCGCCAGTGCGCTGCCGTCGGCACCGCCGTCGATGGCGCGCACCGGGTCCTCGGGGAACCGCGTCACCTCGTGCGAGGAGACCCACGGCGGGTCCGCCAGCACCAGGGAGTACGCCGTCGGGTGCTCGGCCGCGTCCGCGATCGTCTCCGTGCGGACGCTCACCTGGTCGGCGAGACCGTTGCGACGGGCGTTGTCGGCGGCGTACCGCGAGGCCACGGGGTCGACGTCGACGCAGACGAGCTCGCGGCGGGTGCCGGCCACCGCGAGCAGGCCGATGTGACCCGCCCCCGAGCACAGCTCCAGCACCGGCCCGGGCGGCAGGTCCGTGAGCAGCAGCGCCGCCCAGCGGGACTGCTCGGCCACCCAGGGCCGCGGCTCGAGGATGCGGGGGTCCCACTGGATCTCCAGCCGCCCCACGAAGGCGGTCCGGGGCCGGACCGGGGCGTCCTCGCCCAGTCCCTCGGCCCGCTCCACGGGCCCGGGGGTCGCGGGCGCTGCCAGTCCGGTCGTGGTCGGCTCGGTCATCGCCATGCTCGCGCTCCTCGTGCCTCGTGGTCTGTCCCGTCCTCGACGAGTACCCACTCCGCGCCGTCGCGACGCACCAGGCCGCGGCGCTCGAACTGCTCCAGCCACCCTCGCATCGGCCACTCACCCCACCGGTCGCGGAACAGCCGCCCGTTGCGTAGCACGTCGTGCAGGTGCTCCACCGGCGGGGAGGACACGGGGTGGTGCTGGTGGTAGGCGCGGGCGTCACCCGTCCAGCCCAGTCCGATGCCCTGGGCGAGCAGCGACCGGCCGAGGTCAGTGTCCTCGCCGCCGTAGCCGACGTACTCCTCGCAGTAGCCGCCGCACCGCTCCCAGGTGGCCGAGCCGACGGCGTAGGACAGCGACCAGAACAGCTCGGCGGGCGCACCGCGTCGTCGCTCGCCGGGGGCGGGCGCGGGCCGGGCGGGGTGCGGGTCGTCGAGGGCCGCGAGCGTGCCGAGGTCGTAGCCGCGCGGCGGTGGCGGCGGGAGGTAGGTCACCGGCCCCGACCACACGGTCGCGGGGTCGTCGCGGACGGTGGCGGCGTACCCGGCGACCATGGTGGGGCCGGCCAGGCAGTCCACGTCGAGGCCGATGAGGACGTCGCAGCCGGCGCGCGCGGCATGGGCCATGCCGAGGTTGCGGGCCGCGGCGAGCGGCAGCCCGAGCGGGTCCCGGCCGACCGCGAGGACCTCGACGGGCGGCCCGTCGCCCACCGCGACGCCGGCCACGGCCGGGTCGTCCATCGCCACGACGACGTGCACGTCCGGCACGACCGTGCCG
>NZ_LUPI01000074.1:0-34570 GCF_001627265.1 Nocardioides sp. REDSEA-S30_B4
GCCCACGACCACGCCGCCGGGCCGCAGCACCCGCCCCATCTCGGCCACCGCGGCCTCAGGGTCGGGGAAGCAGTGCAGCCCGGTCAGGCTCACCACCAGGTCGTACGACGCATCGTCGAAGCCCAGGGCCCCCGCATCGGCCCGCGTGAGGCTGACGAGGTGGTCGACGCCGCGGGCACGTGCGGCGTCCATGGTCCGCGCGAGCATCTCCGGTGCGATGTCGGCGGCCACGTAGGTGACCTGCTGCCCCGACCGCAGGCCCCGCAGCGCGACCCCGCCGCCGCAGGGCAGGTCGAGCACCCGCGAACCGGCCGGCAGCTCGCTGATCTCGTCGCAGACGGCGTACAGCCTGCGCAGGTCGCTCTGCAGGCCCAGCGCCCACGCGGGCCGCCCCACCACGGGGTGCTCGACCATGAAGTCGTAGACCACGCCCCACAGGGGGTCGGCACCCCAGCCACCGGACACCCGCGCGAGCATACCCATGGTGGAGTGATACCAGGCTCAGCCCCTCATGGGAACGAGGTCGCCGATCAGCTCGGGCGAGCGCAGCATCTCCTCGGGCACCCCGAACGCGTCGACGAGGTCGCCGGCCAGCGGGCGCACCTTGCGGCACAGCGAGGACACCTCGCGGCGGATCGCCTTGGACCGCTGGACCGAGAGCCGTCCGTGCTCCATGAACCAGGCACTGTCGGCCTCGATGCCCGAGAGCGCGTGCAGGTCGCACAGCAGGTTGAGTGCCACCTTGAGGTCGCCGTCGGGCAGCGCCCGGGTCCTCTCGACGAACGCCTCGAGCACCAGCCGCTCCATGTGCGCACGGGCCGCACCGATCACGTGGTCCTGCACCCGGGAGAAGACCTCGCCGGGGTCCATGTCGTTGTCGATGCCTCGCTTGAGGCGCCGGGCGGCACCGCTGATCATGTGCTCCTCGCGGAAGCGGTACATCGCCAGCTGGTACTCCGGGTCGAGCAGGCCGGCCTCCTGGTCCCACTCGTCGCCGCCGGGCAGCAGGTCGCGCACCCGCTCCAGCAGGCCGTGGACGCGGGTCTTCTCCACCACGGTGTCGACGGCCAGGCCGGCCACGAAGCGGACCAGCCCGAACTGGTCCATGTCCTCGAAGTCGCTGGCGTAGTCGGTGAGCAGGCCCTTGGCGACCAGCTGCAGCAGGACGTGGTTGTCGCCCTCGAAGGTGGTGAAGACGTCGGTGTCGGCCTTGAGCGCGGCGAAGCGGTTCTCGGCGAGGTAGCCCGCACCGCCGCAGGCCTCACGGCACTCCTGGATGGTGCGAGTGGCGTGCCAGGTGCCTAGCGCCTTGGTGCCCGCCGCGCGCGACTCGAGCTCGCGCTGGGTCTGCTCGTCCTCGCGGACGCCAGTCAGGACGTCATGCAGGTTGGCGGACAGCACGTCCTGGGCGAAGTGCAGGGCGTAGGTGCGCGCGAGCAGCGGCAGCAGCCGCCGCTGGTGCATGCCGTAGTCGAGGAGCAGCTCCTCCTGCTCGCCGCTGGCCTCGAACTGACGCCGCCGCAGGGCGTACTTCACCGCGATCGTCAGCGCGACCTTGGCGGCGTTGATGCCCGCACCACCCACGCAGACCCGGCCCTGGATCAGGGTGCCGAGCATCGTGAAGAAGCGCCGGTTGGGGTTGTCGATGGGGGACTCGTAGACCCCGGCCGGGGTGACGTCGGCGAACCGGTTGAGCAGGTTGTCCCGCGGCACGCGCACCTCGTCGAACCACAGCCGCCCGTTGTCGACGCCGTTGAGGCCCATCTTCAGCCCGTCGTCGGCGATCGTGACGCCGGGCGCGGGCACCAGCTCGCCGGAGTCGTCGCGCACCCGGATCGGCACGACGAACGCGTGCACGCCGCGCCCCTCGCCACCGACCTCGAGCTGCGCGAAGACCACGGCCAGCTCGCCGTGCTCCGCGGCGTTGCCGATGTAGTCCTTGCGGGCGTCCTCGCGGGTCGTGGTGATCACGAACTCCTGGGTCGCCACGTCGTACGTCGCGACGGTCCCGAGCGCCTGCACGTTGGACCCGTGACCGGTCTCGGTCATCGCGAAGCAGCCCATCAGCTCGCCGGTGACGATCCGACGGAGGTACGCCTCGTGGTGCCGCTCGGTGCCGAGCTGCAGGATCGCGCCCCCGAACAGGCCGAACTGCACACCGACCTTGACCAGCACCGACAGGTCGCCGAAGGACAACGTCTCGAAGGCCGCGATGGAGGCGCCGATGTCCCCGCCGCCGCCGTACTCCTCGGGGAAGCCCATCCCGGTCTGCCCGGTCGAGGCCATCTCTACCACCAGCTCCTTGACCCGCTCGCGGTAGTCCGCGCGCGAGAGCGTCTCGGCGTCGGTGAGGATGGAGGAGTACGCCGACAGGTTGCTGCGCACGAGGTTGCGCACCTCGGCGTAGCGACCGTCGAGCAGCCGGGTCAGCGCGGGCACGTCCACCTCCGGCTGCACGTAGCCGCTCGCGGAGGAGGTCGAGGCGCCGGTCGGTCCGTCGGTGGGGGTCACGGTGTCGGTAGCCACGACCTCGAACCTAGTCCCCCCGAGCCGGTGGTTCACCCCCCTCGCGGGCGGTCAGTCCCGGGAGACCGGCACCTTCGAGGTGGTGGTGGTCGGGTGCGACGCGAGCCCGCCGTGGTCGAACTTCTGGCCCGTCGCCAGCCCGGCGGCGTAGAAGGAGACGAAGGCGATGGTGATGCCGGCGATGTCGTCGGCGATGTAGTGCCAGCCGAAGTAGAGCGTCGCCACGACGGTCAGCCCGAAGTTGACCCAGAACAGGACCCTGAGCAGCCGGTTCTGCACGGTGAACTGCACCATCAGCGCCCACAGCAGCGAGATACCGGTGTGCAGGCTGGCGAACCCGGCGACCGTCTGGGCCTGACCGTCGCCGAAGCGGAAGTTCTGCCGGGCGTTGACCAGCGCGTTCATCAGGTCGGTGGTGCCGGTGTGCGCCAGCTCGTCGTAGAGCCAGTAGTACTCCAGGCCCGGCCCGAGCGTCGGCAGCGCGTAGTAGGACAGCGTGCCGAGGGTCCACGCGAAGCCCTGCGCGGTGACGAACCACCAGCCGTGGGAGATGTTGCGCGCCCACACCAGCCAGACGGTCACCAGGATCGCGACCATCGGGATGAACAGCAGGTAGAACGCCGAGAGGAAGTGCGCCACGACGGTCGTGCCGAGCAGGTCGTGCAGCACCGGGCCGGGCTCGTTGCCGAAGAACAGCGCCCGGTCCAGCAGGTGCAGCTCGCGGTCGTACATCCGGTCGCTGACCAGCGGCAGGAACGACTTGAGGTTCCGGTAGCAGACGTAGATCACGTAGAAGCCGACGATGCCCAGCATCACCAGCAGGACCCGCTCGCGCGTCCAGTGGCTGCGCAGCCGCTCGCGCGCGATCTCGATCGCCTGGCGCGGCCGGCCGCCGGAGCCCCACAGCGCACGGGGCACCAGGTCGAGGGCGAGCGCGCCGAGGCAGAGGATGGGCAGGCGCAGCCACGACGGCCCGAGGAAGCTGCCCTCGGGGTCGATCAGCCGCTTGTCGAGGACCTGCGCGGTGATGATCGCCCACAGGCCGATCGCCAGCGAGGTCGCGACGAGGGCGGAGTAGGCACGGCGGTACACGCCGGTCAGTCTAGGGGTGCGTCCTCACCTCGCTCGGCGAGCGCTCATCGCTCGCGCAGCACTGCGAGCCGGGTCACGTCGACGGCCAGGGCGACGTCCTCCCCCGGCGCGGTACGCCGGTCCAGCGACGCCACGGCGTCGACCACGCCCACGCCGGCCACCTCGACCTCGAGGCGCTGCTGCTCCGGCGTCGAGCGGAGCGACCGCACCCGCCCCGTCAGGGCGCCGGTGTCCTCCACGCGCAGCGCCGAGCGTCGTACGGCGACGGCGGCCGTGCCGTCCGCTGCCCGATCGGTCGCCGGGTCGGTCGCCCGGTCGGTCGCCTCGGCAGCCTCCAGCACGGCCGTGGCCGCCGATCCGCGCAGGACCCGGGCGTAGCCGAGGAACAGTGCGGTCTCCGCGTCGACCGGGGCCCGCCAGACCTCGTCGATGGGCCCCTCCTGCACCAGCAGCCCGTCGCGCATCACCGCGAGCCGGTCCGCCACGGTGAAGGCCTCCTCGTGGTCGTGGGTGACCATCACCGCGGTGCTGCCGGAGTCGGCCAGGATCTGGCGCAGCTCGAGCGCGAGCCGGCGCCGCAGCCCGGCGTCGAGCGCCGAGAGCGGCTCGTCGAGCAGCAGCAGCCGCGGCTCGTGGGCCAGGCTGCGGGCCAGGGCCACCCGCTGCCGCTCGCCGCCGGACAGGGTGCGGGGCAGCCGGTCGGCGTACCCCTCGAGACCCACCAGCGCGAGCAGCTCCTCGACCCGGCGGCGCTCGTCCGCACGACCGCCACGACCGGCGCCGCCCCGGCGCCGCAGCCGGAGGGCGTAGCCGACGTTGCGGGCGACGGTGAGGTGGTCGAAGAGCTGGCCGTCCTGGAACATCAGCGCGAAGCCGCGGCGGTGCGTGGGGAGCCGGGACACGTCCTCCCCGTCCCACGCGACCTCGCCGCTGGCCTGCTCGAGGCCGGCGACGCCGCGCAGCAGCGTGGACTTGCCGCAGCCCGAGGGGCCGAGCACCGCGAGCACCTGGCCGTCGGGGACGGTCAGCGAGACCCCCCGCACCGCGGGGACGTCGTCGTAGGCGACCTGCAGGTCGCGGATCGTCAGCGTCATCGGCTCCTCCTGGGTCGAGGGGTCTCGAGGCTGGGCGTCGGGGCGCCTGGCACCTCGACCAGCGACCCTCTCGGCGCTGCCCCCGGTGGTCGAGGTGCGAGGCGAGCGACCCCCGGTGGTCGAGGTGCGAGCGGAGCGAGCCTCGAGACCCCGCCGCGGCCACTCACAGCGCCCCCACCGAGGGGACCCGCAGCCGCTCGACGAGCAGCATCACCAGCGCGGTGGTGCCGGCCAGCACCACCGAGGCGGCCATCGCCATCTCGTCGTTGAGCGGGCCGGGGCGCCCGATCAGCCGGAAGATCACGACCGGCAGCGTGGGGTCGTCGGGGCGTGCGAGGAACGAGGTCGCGCCGAACTCCCCCAGCGACACTGCGAAGGCGAAGCCGCCGGCGGCGAGCAGCGGCTTCCAGACGACCGGCAGGTCCACGGTGACCAGCGCGCGCACCGGGCCGGCGCCGAGCGAGGCCGCGGCCTGGCGTAGCCGGTCGTCCACCCCGGACAGCACCGGCACCAGCGTCCGGACCACCAGCGGCAGCGCCACCAGCGCCTGCGCCAGCGGGATGAGCAGCGGGGAGTCCCGCAGGTCCAGCGGAGGCTCGTCGAGCGTGATGAGGAACCCGAAGCCGAGCGTCACCGCGGAGACCCCCAGCGGGAGCATGAACAGCCCGTCGAGCACCGACCGCACGCGCCGCTCGGTACGCGAGCGGGAGCGCCGGGTCAGCAGCAGCGCGAGCAGCCCGCCGAGCAGCAGCGCCATCCAGGTGGCGTCGACGGCCGTGCGCAGCGAGGTCACCAGTGCCTCGGTGACGGGCACCAGCAGCGCCGTGCCCCCCTGACCGGGCGCCGAGCCGCGGCCCGAGAGCGCACGGTAGGCCTCCAGCGACCAGGAGTCGTCGGGGCGCAGCGACCCGGTCACCAGGGCCAGCACCGGCAGCGCGACGAACGCCAGCACGAGCACGGTCAGCACCAGCGGCACCGTGTCCGCCCGGCGCGGACGACGTGGCGTGGGCGCGCGCCGAGTGACCGTCGCGTCCGGGACCGCGCGCAGCGGCCAGGTGACGGTGCGGAAGACCTGGGCCGGGGACGCACCCAGCGCCGCGGCCGCCTCGCCGGGCCGCGCGTCGAGGGACTCCCAGGCGGCGCCGACCCCGCGGACGACCACCGCCACGTTGAAGAAGACCAGCCCGGCGATGATCGCCCGCGCGGTGCCGTCCAGCCCCAGGAAACCCAGCGGACCGGCCTCCCCCAGCAGCTGGCGGAAGGCGACGCCCACGACCACCGTGGGCAGCACGAACGGCACCAGCAGGCACGCCCGCACCACCCGGCGGCCCGGCCAGCGCAGCCGGTGCGTGGCGTACGCCGCCGGCAGCCCGAGCAGCACCGCGATCGTCGTCGCGACCGCCGAGGACCACACCGTGAACCAGAGCACCCGCCGCGTGCGCGGCCGGCCCAGGACCTCGAGCACGCCGCCGAGGTCCAGCGCGCCGTCGGTGACGAAGCCGCGCGAGACCATCCCGGTGACCGGCAGGACGAAGAAGACCCCGAGGACCGCCGTCGGCACGACGGCCAGCGCCGCCAGCCCCGCGAGCCGGCGGGCGCCCGAGCCGCCGTACGACGTCATGCCGGAGCCGATGCGGTCACCGGTGCCGCGCTCAGCGCGAGACCAGGTCCTGCCACTCGGTCAGCCAGGCGTCGCGGTTCTCGTCGATCTCCGCGGCGTCGACCGCGAGCGGCTCCTCGGGCCGCGGAGCGAACTCCGCCCACGCCTCGGGCAGCTCCACGCCGTCGACCACCGGGAAGACGTACATCGAGTCCGGGAGCGCCGCCTGCACCTCGGGGGTCAGCATCCAGTCCACGACCGCCTGCGCGCCGGCCGGGTTCTCCGCGCCGGCCAGCACACCGACGTACTCCACCTGCTCGAAGCAGGTCTCCAGGAGCGCCGCCGTCGTGGTCTCCGAGCCGTCGTCGGTGGTGGTGAAGGCCGGCGAGGAGTCGTAGGACAGCACGATCGGGCGAGCACCCCCGCCGCCGGCGGTGAAGTCGACGAAATAGGCGTCCTCCCAGCCGGGGACGACCTTCGCGCCGTTGTCGAGCAGGTCCTCCCAGTAGGTCGGCCAGTCCTCGCCGTACGCCGCGATCGTGGCCAGCAGGAACGCGAAGCCCGGCGAGCTGGTCGTCGCACCCGAGGTGACGAAGAGGTCCTCGTAGGCGGGGTCGGTGAGGTCCTCGAGGGTCTGCGGCGGCTCGAGGCCCTCCGCGTCGAACCACGCCGTGTCGACGTTGACGCACACGTCGCCGTTGTCGACCGGGGTCAGCACGCCCTCATCGTCGCCGGGCAGCGCGAAGTCCTCGACACCGGCGGGCCACTCGCCGCGGTACGGCGCGAAGACGCCCGCCTCCAGCGCACGGCCGGCGAAGGTGTTGTCGACGCCGAAGGCCACGTCGCCCAGCGGGTTGTCGACGTTGAGGACCAGCTGGCTGGTCATGCTGCCGGCGTCGCCGTTGGAGCGCAGCTCGAGCTCGTAGCCGGTGTCGGCCTCGAACTGCTTGATCAGCTTCTTGGGGAGGCTGAAGCTGTCGTGGGTCACCAGCACGACCGGGCCGCCGGCCTCGGCGCCCCCGCTGGTGCCGGTCGACGGGTCGGCGGCGCTGTCGTCGTCACCGGTGCCGATGAGCGAGCACGAGGTGAGCAGCAGAGCGCCGAGCACGCCGGAGACGGTCATGGATGCAGTACGTCGCACGGGACGACTCCCTTCGCCGGTGCTAACCGGAGCAGGTTCGTGAGGGTCTGCGGCTCTCGTCCATCGCTGGACCCGCACTCTCAGCCCGCCCGGCCATCGGCCGCCCGTGCTCCCCTGTCTTGTCGGGGCCCACGCTACCGCCCGCGGTGCGGCGACCTGCCGAGACCCACCCCGCGGGTGCCCACGGCAGTGGTGGGATGGGGTCGTGGCCAGCCTGAGACACGACCTGATCGCCGTCGGCATCCCGAAGATGCGCGGCTCGCTCGAGATCGACTCCGAGGAGAAGGAGCGGGCGCGCATCGAGCGGTGGCACCGCTCCCTGGACCGGGCACTGCCGACGAACGCGGTCGTCCGGTTCGACAAGCGCTTCGCGGTCGAGACCCGGACCATCGGCGAGGACACGGCCGGCGGCACCGGGTTCCCCGTGCACACGATCACGAGGCGGGGCAGCACCCCTCGGCGTACGGTCCTCTACCTGCACGGCGGCGGCTACACCGCGCCCCTGGACCCCTTCCACGTGCGGTACGCCGCCAGGCTGGCCGACCAGCTGCAGGCCCGGGTCCTGCTGCCGGACTACCCCCTCGCCCCCGAGCACACGTGGGCCGACTCCCACGACGCGCTGGTCGACCTGGCGGCGGCGCTGACGTCGCAGGGCCCGACCGTGGTGGCGGGAGACTCCGCCGGCGGCGGGCTGGCGCTCGCGGTGGCGCAGTCGCTGCGCGACCGCAGAGGTGCGCAGCCGACCCACCTGCTGCTGCACTCGCCGTGGGTGGACCTCACGACCTCGACGCCGGCGACCGCGTGGTTCGCCCGGCGCGACCCGTGGCTGCGGATCACCAAGCTGCACGCCTACGCGACCTGGTGGGCGGGGTCGGCCGAGGACCTCGGGCGTCCTGAGGTCTCGCCGGGCCTCGCCGACCTGTCGGGGCTGCCGCAGGCGCTGATGTTCTGCGGGACCCGCGACCTGCTCGTGCCCGGGTGCCGGCTCCTCGCGCGGCGTGCCGAGGAGGCCGGGTGGGACCTCAGCTACGTCGAGGAGCCGGACCTCATCCACGTCTACCCGCTGGTCTCGTTCATCCCCGAGGCGCGGCGCGCCTGGCGGGCGACGCGGGAGTTCCTGGGCTGATGCACTGCTCCACCCACGTCCACCGCTGGGCGGAGATGGACGCGACCACGGCCCACGACGTCTTCCGGCTGCGCCAGCAGGTCTTCGTGGTCGAGCAGGGCGACCCCTACGACGACCTCGACGGCCGCGACACCGAGCCGGGCACCGTGCACGTCGTGGTCCGTGACGACGCCGACGAGGTCGTCGGTGTCGCCCGGGTGCTCGACGACGGCGAGGAGTGGCGCATCGGCCGCGTCGCGCTCGCGCCGCGTGCGCGGGGCCGTGGCCTGTCCGGACCACTGATGACGGCGTGCCTGGAGGTCTGCGAGGGTCGTCCGGTGGTCCTCGCCGCGCAGACCCCCCTCACCGACTGGTACGCCACGTTCGGCTTCGAGGTCTGCGGACCGGAGTTCCTCGACGGGTCGATCCCGCACCTGCCCATGATCAGGCCGGTCGGTGCGCAGCCCTAGGGCCCTGCTGGGGGGCTACGCGGTCCTGGCGGTGGCCGACGCCTGGCTCGCCGGGCGGCAGCCGACACCACGCGTGCGTCTGGCGCGCGCGGTCACGAAGACGGCGCTGATGCCGGTGCTGGCCGCCGCCGTGCCGCCCCGCTCGCCCGCGGTCGCGGTCGGGCTGGCCGGGTCGTGGGCCGGTGACGTCGCGCTGATGGTCGACGGGCCGCGCGCCTTCCGGGCCGGCGTGGCCTCCTTCGCCGTCGCCCACGGCGGGTACGTCGCCGCGCTGGCCCCGCACGTGTCCCGCGACCGGCTCCGCGCCAGCCGGCGGGTGCGGCTGATGGCCGGATCCACCCTCGCCTCCGCTCCGCTCATGGGGCTCGCCGCGCACCGGGTCGACCCGCGACTGGGCGTGCCGGTGACGGCGTACACGCTGACGGTGGCGTCGATGGCCGCCGTGACCCAGGCCGTCGACGCGGACCCCACGACCCGGCGGCTGCTCGCGGCCGGAGGGGCGGTCTTCCTGGCCTCCGACACCGTGCTCGGCACCCGTGACCTCGTGCTGGCGGGGCGTCCCGACGCGAGCACCCGGTGGATGGAGCGGGTCGTGATGGCGACGTACACGCTGGCGCAGGTGCTGCTGGGGCTCGGCTTCCGGCGGCTGGAAGGTCCGCCGCAGGCTCAGGCCCCGACCGCGCGGTAGCGCACCCCGTCCTGGGCGGGGGCGGCGGTGGCCTGACCCCGGGCGACGAGCAGGTCGAGGTGCGCCTTGGTCTCCATCGCGGCCATGCCGCGGCTGAAGACGTCGAGGGTCTCGTAGGCGTGCTCGTGGCGGGTCCAGCCGAGCGTGCCGGCGACGTCGTGGGCGGTGACCGGGCCGCCGGAGAGCGCGGCGAGGCTCTGGGCGAGACGCTTCTCGTGGTGGGCGGTCAGCTCGTCCACGCGGTCGTGGGTCGAGGGCGCGACCGGGCCGTGGGCGGGCAGGATGCGCAGGTCGGGCAGCGAGCGCACCCGGGCCAGCGAGGAGAGGAAGTCGCCGAGCGGCTGGTCGGTCGGTGGCACGGTGAAACCGATCGACGGCGTGATCGTCGGCAGCACGTGGTCGCCGGCGAAGAGCACGCCCTCGGCGCGGTCGGCGAAGACGAAGTGACCCGGGGTGTGGCCGGGCGTGTGCACGGCCTCGATCGAGCGGTGACCGACGGTGATGGTGTGGTCGCCGTCCATCCAGCGGGTGGGGTACTGCCAGTCCTCCTTGGGCGGCACCTCGTCGTCACCGTGACCCGCCGCCCACTCCTCCGCGACGTCCAGCGCCCCCGAGGAGCGCAGCACCGCCAAGAACGGGCTCTCGGTGATCTGCTCGACGTTGTTGAGCAGGTCGAGCGCCGGCTCCTCCCCGCGGCCCAGCGCCACCTCGGCGCCGACCTCGTGGCCGAGCACCGTGGCCATCGTGTAGTGGTCGCGGTGCACGTGGGTGACCAGGAACCGGCGGATGTCGGCGAAGCCCGCACCGATCTGGCCGAGGCACTTCTCGAGCAGCTCGCGCGCCACCGGGATCGCCCAGCCACCGTCCACCAGGGTCAGCCCCGCGTCTGTCTCCAGGACGTAGACGTTGACCGCCTTGAGCCCGTCCATCGGCAGCGGCAGCGGGATGCGCCACAGCCCCGGCGCCACCGGCCACGCACCCTCCGCGGTCCAGTGCTCCCCGGAGTCCGGCGAGACGGCGTGGGCGGTGGGGGTGTTGGACAGGCTCACCCGGCGACCCTAGGACACCTGTTCATCACGGCGGCGACCGGTCACGCGGAGACGTCGGGGAAGCCGAGGTCGAGGGTCGGCTGCTGGATGCCGCCGTCGATCTCGAGCAGCTTGCCGGTGAGGTACTGCCCGGCCTGCGAGGACAGGTAGAGCACACCGGCCGCGATGTCGGCCGGCTCGCCGACGCGCCCCAGGGGCGTCTTGCCCTCGAGCTGGCCCATCAGGTTCGGGTCGCCCGCGACCATCTCCAGCGCGCTGGTCATGATCGAGCCGACGTAGATCCCGTTGACCCGGATGCGCGGCGAGAGGTCCTGGGCGGCCATCCTCGTCCAGTGCGCGAGCGCGGCCTTGGCGGTGCCGTAGGCGACGAAGCCGCGGTCGGCGCTGCGGCCCATCGTGGAGCTCACGGTCACGACCGACTTCTGCGCGGCGCTCGCCTCGTCCTCGCCGTCCAGGGTCTTCAGCAGCAGCGGCACGGCCGCCTTCGTGAGCACGTGCGCGGTGCTGACGTTGAAGGAGAACGCCCGCTCGAGGTAGCCCGGGCTGGTGTCGAGGAAGCCGCGGGGGCCGGTGCCGCCGACGTTGTTGACGACGATGTCGAGACGCCCGAACGCGTCGTACGCCGCCTGCGCGAGGCCGGCGACCGCGTCGAGGTCGCTGAGGTCGGCCGCGACGACCTCGCAGCGGCGCCCGGTGGCCCGGACCTGCGCGGCGACCTCGTCGAGCTGGGCCTCCGTGCGCGCCGAGATCAGCACGTCCGATCCGGCCTCGGCCAGGGCCACCGCGGTGGCGGCGCCGAGGCCGCGGCCGGCCCCGGTGACGATCGCAGCGGTGCCCGGCACGCCGAAGCGGTCGAGGATGCTCATCCCTCCTCCCCGGTGGTCGAGCCCGTCGAGACCGTCGTACCGGTGTGGCCCGAGCCGGCGACCAGGCCGCGGCCGGTGACCAGCGGCAGGTCGAGCGCGGTGACCAGTCCGGGGGCGGCGGCGACGACCGCGGGCAGCGCGTTCACGAGCCGTTGGGCGGTCGTGATCATGCCGCTGACGTTGTGGTCCCCGTGCTCGCCGTGGTGGACGAAGTCGACGTGCATCATCGGCTCGCCGGTGATCTTCACGCGGTAGCAGCCGTCGGTGCCCGGGGGCGGGGTGTCCCAGTCGGGGTCGGACTCGGCGTCGGTGCGGGTGATGTGCTCCAGCACGACGCGGGGCACGCCGTCGACCTTGCCGACCACCGCGAAGCGGACCGAGCCCATGGTCCCCTCGACGACGTCGCCGGACACACTGGCGGTGTCACGGGCGGCCGGGCGGCGGTCGACCTCCTCGGTGAGCGGCTCGTCGAGGGTGACCCCGAGGCCGGCGGCGATCTGCTTGACCACCGAGCCCCAGGCCATGGTGAGCACCCCGGGGTGCCACAGGAAGCCGAGCTCGTCCATCGGCCTGCCGAAGCCGAACAGGTCACCCATGACCACCGGCTGGTAGTAGGTGGAGTAGTCGCAGATCTCCATGACCCGCACCTCGTCGATGCGCTGGGAGAGGCTGGTCATGACCAGCGGCAGCACGTCGTTGGCGAAGCCGGGGTCGATGCCGTTGACGTGCAGCGAGGCGCTGCCGGCCCGACCGGCCTCCTCGATCCGCGCGAGGATCTCGTCGGGCAGGATTCCGTGCGGCCACTGCAGCAGCACCGGGCCGGAGGAGACCACGTTCACGCCCTTGCCGAGCATCCAGATGAGGTCCTCGATCGACTCGAAGACCCGGTCGTCGGTCATCGCGGTGTGCACCACGGCGTCCGGAGCGAGCGCCATCAGCTCGTCGCGGTCGGTGGTGGCGGGGACCCCCAGCTCGCGGCCGAGCTCGGCCAGCACCCCGGCGTCCTTGCCGTGCTTGTCGGGGTTGGAGACCCAGACGCCGACCAGCTCGAGGTCGGGGTGGGCGTCGACGCCGGCGATCGCGTGCCGGCCGATGGTGCCCGTCGACCAGACGACGACGCGCAACGGCTTCTGGGGGATGACCTGTGACATGCGTCGCAGACTAGAACAGGTTCTACTCCTAGGGAAGGGTCCTAGCACTCGACGACCGGGTGCGGGTCGCGGACCGGGCAGCGAGTGCCGGAGTAGATGGTGGGCACGCACCGGTTGCAGTGGATGCAGACCCCGGAGGCGGTCTGCCCCGCGGCGAGCCGGGCGACCAGGTCCGGCTCGCGCAGCACCGCCCGACCCATGGCCACGAAGTCGAACCCGTCGGCCATCGCCTGCTGCATCGTCTCGAGCCGGTTGATGCCGCCGAGCAGCATCAACGGCAGCGACACCGCCTCGCGGACCTCCAGCGCCTTGGGACGGAAGTAGCCCTCCTCGAAGGCGTACTCCTTGAGGAACGAGCGACCCACCGGCGTACGCATGCCCCAGCGCACGGGCAGCGGCATCGAGGCCGCGAACTCCTCGGCGGGGACGTCGCCGCGGAAGAGGTACATCGGGTTCATCAGCGACGAGCCGCCGGAGAGCTGCACCGCGTCCAGCGTGCCGTCGGCCTCGAGCAGCTGCAGGAGCTCGATCGACTCGCGCAGGGACACGCCGCCCTTGAAGCCGTCGGACAGCGAGACCTTGGCGGTGACGGCGACCGCGTCGCCGACCTCCTCGCGGACCGCGCGGGCGACCTGGCGTGCCAGGCGGGCGCGACCCTCCAGCGCCCCGCCCCAGCGATCACGTCGACGGTTGAGCGCCGGCGCGAGGAAGGAGCTGATGAGGTAGGAGTGCGCCATGTGCAGTTCGAGCACGTCGAACCCGGCGCGCACGAGGGTGCGCGCGGTGGCGACATAGGCGCCGGTGACGCGGGTGAGGTCGGCCTCGGTCGCGCTGCGCACCATCTGCATCGACAGCGGGCTCGGCATCCGGCTCGCGGCGATCGCATGCACGCCGTTGGAGCGACCATTCGCCACCGGGCCGGCATGACCGACCTGGCCGGCGATCGCGGCCCCGGTCGCCTTGACCGCCTCGGCCATCCGCGCGAGTCCGCCCTCGGTGTCGGGCCCCACCACGACCTGCTCGCGGTGCGTGCGCCCCTCGGGGGCGACGGCGAGGTAGGCGACGGTCGTCAGGCCGATCCCGCCCTCGGCGACGGCGAGGTGGTAGTCGATCAGCTCCTGCGTGACCTGCCCGTGGGGCGTGCGCCCCTCGAACGTCGCGGCCTTGACGGTGCGGTTGCGCAGCGGCACCGGCCCCAGCGAGGCGGGCGCGAGGACGTCGGGAGTGGTCACCCGCCGATGGTAGCGCTGACCTAGAACGTGTTCTCGTTTCGATGGGTCGCGTGGGATACGACGCATTCGATTTCCTGCTTACTGCGCAGTAAGGGTGAGATGTCCTGCGGAGTATCCCGATCCGGCCGCCATCATCGACCCCGTGGACGACGCCCCGGACGCCCCCGCACCGGACCCGCTGGCCGCACGGCTGCGCGCGGCCGGGTGCGTGTACGCCGAGGAGGAGTCCGCCCTGCTGCGCGACGCGGCCACGGGGTCGGACCTGGAGCACCTGGTGGCGCGTCGGGTCGCGGGCGAGCCGCTCGAGGTGCTGCTCGGGTGGGCCGAGGTCGAGGGGGTCCGGGTCCGCACCGCACCCGGGGTGTTCGTGCCGCGCGCCCGCAGCGGACTGCTCGCCCGGCTCGCCCTCGAGGCGCTCGCGCACCTGGCCGACCCAGCGCCGACCCGGCCGGTCGTCGTCGACCTCGGCTGCGGGACCGGGGCGCTCGGCGCGGTCGTGGCCCACCATCGTCCCGACGCCGCCGTGCACGCAGCCGACCTCGACCCGGCCGCCGTCGCCTGCGCGCGCCGCAACCTGCCGCCTGACCGCGTGCACGAGGGCGACCTCTACGACGCCCTCCCCCCGACACTCCTCGGCCGCGTCGACGCCCTGCTCGTCAACGCGCCCTACGTCCCGACCGCACACGTCAGGCTCATGCCGCCCGAGGCCCGGCTGCACGAGCCGCTGGTCGCCCTCGACGGCGGCCACGACGGACTGGCCGTCCAGCGCCGGGTCGCGGCCGGCGCGTCGCGGTGGCTCGCGCCCACCGGCGTACTCCTGCTGGAGACGGGGCGCACCCAGGCCCCCCACACCCTGGCCCTCCTGCGCGACGCGGGGCTGGACGCCTCGCTGCACACCGACGACGACCTCGAGGCCACCGTGGCCGTCGGCCGGCTCGCCACCTCGGGCCCGGCCGGGGGCAGCACGGGATACTGACCCCGATGGACGACCGACCGACCCGCGACCCGATCCGCGAGGCCCACCGGCAGTGGGTCGCGCACGGGTGGGCCGACGCCGCCGACGCGATGGCCCTGGTGACCTCGGTGACGCGCGCGCAGCAGCTGCTCGCCGAGCGCGTCGAGCGCGCCCTGAAGCCGCACGGTCTGACCTTCGCCCGCTTCGAGGTGCTGCGCCTGCTCTCCTTCACCCGCGACCGCGCGCTGCCGATGACGCGCCTGGGGTCCCTGTTGCAGGTCCACCCCGCCTCGGTCACCAGCGCCGTCGACCGGCTCGAGACCCAGGGCTTCGTACGCCGCCAGCGACGCAGCGAGGACCGCCGGGTGGTCCACGCGGAGCTCACCGAGGCCGGCGCCGCCACCGTCGACGCGGCGACCGACGACCTCAACGCGGTGTTCACCGACCTCGGCTCGGACCTCGGCGACGACACGGTCCGCGACCTGACCCGCCTCCTCGGCACGCTCCGCGCCGGCGCCGGCGACCGCGTCGACCCCTGACACGCCCCCCCCCGGCCCGCCCTCGACGACCGGTGGTGACCGGGCTTACACTCGACCCAGATACTTGGACATCCAAACATCTGTCGATGGAGCGCCCGTGAGCACCCTGCACGTCCCCACCCACCCGGTCCGCCTGGTCACCGCGAGCAGCCTGTTCGACGGCCACGACGCCTCGATCAACATCATGCGGCGGATCTTCCAGAGCCAGGGCTGCGAGGTGATCCACCTCGGGCACAACCGCTCGGTCCAGGAGGTCGTGGACGCTGCGCTGGAGGAGGACGTCCAGGGCGTGGCGGTCTCGTCCTACCAGGGCGGGCACGTGGAGTACTTCGAGTACCTCGTGGAGCTGCTGCGCGCCGCGGGCGCCGGTCACGTGCGGGTCGTCGGGGGCGGTGGCGGCGTGATCGTCCACGACGAGATCACCCGGCTGCGGGAGTCCGGCGTCACCATCTTCTCCCCCGAGGACGGCCAGCGCCTGGGACTGCCCGGCATGGTCAACACCGTCGTGGCCGACTGCGACACCGACCTGTGGGACCTGCACCCGGTCTCCGTCGACCAGGTGCTGGCCGGCGAGCGCTCCGCCGTCGCCCGTGCCATCACCGGGGCCGAGCTCGGCCGCCTCGACGACGACATGCGCGCCCAGCTGCGCGCGGCCGCCGAGCGCAGCCACGCCCCCGTCCTCGGCCTCACCGGCACCGGCGGCTCGGGCAAGTCCAGCCTCACCGACGAGATCCTGCGCCGCTTCCGCACCGACCAGCAGGACAAGCTGCGCGTCGCGGTCGTCGCAGTCGACCCGACCCGACGCAAGGGCGGCGGCGCGCTGCTCGGCGACCGCATCCGGATGAACTCCCTCGACCTGCCCGGCCACGACCGCGACCGGGTCTACTTCCGTAGCCTCGCCACGCGCGGCGCCCACGAGATCCCCGACCACCTCGAGGACGTCATCACCGTCCTCAAGGCCGCCGGCTTCGACCTCGTGGTCGTCGAGACCCCCGGCATCGGCCAGGGCGACGCGGCGATCGTGCCGTTCGTCGACACCTCGATGTACGTCATGACGCCGGAGTTCGGCGCCGCCTCGCAGCTGGAGAAGATCGACATGCTCGACTTCGCCGACGTCGTGGCGATCAACAAGTTCGAGCGCCGCGGCGCCGCCGACGCGCTGCGCGACGTGGGTCGCCAGCTGGTCCGCAACCGCGAGGCCTTCGGCAAGCAGCCGTCCGACATGCCGGTCTTCGGCACCTCCGCGGCCACCTTCAACGACGACGGCGTCACCGCGCTCTACCAGCACCTGCGCGGGCTGCTCGCCGAGCAGGGCCTGCCGGTCGCCGAGGGCGCGCTCGCCCCGGTCGACGTCAAGCACTCCAGCGGCATCCGCGCGGTCGTCCCCCAGGAGCGGGTGCGCTACCTCGCCGAGGTCGTCGAGACCGTCCGCGGCTACCACGCGCGCACCCAGGAGCTCGTCGAGCAGGCCCGCCGCGCGCAGCGGCTGAGCGACGTCGCGGCAGAGCTGGAGTCCGCGGGCGCGGACGCCGGCGACGTACCCGCCCTGCTCGAGGACGCCCGCCGCACCCTCGACCCCGAGGTCGGCACCCAGCTCGAGCAGTGGCCGTCGGTCGTCGAGGAGTACGCCGCCGTCCCCGGCCGCGAGTCCCTCTCGGGCAACCGCGTCCCCAAGGTCTCCCTCCCGCGGTACGCCGACCACGGCGAGCTCGTGCGCTTCTGGCGCAACGACAACCTCCCCGGCCGGTTCCCCTTCACCGCCGGCGTCTTCCCGTTCAAGCGGGAGGGCGAGGACCCGGCGCGGATGTTCGCCGGCGAGGGCGACCCGGCCCGCACCAACCGCCGCTTCAAGCTGCTCAGCGAGGGCAACGAGGCGACCCGCCTCTCGACCGCCTTCGACTCGGTCACGCTCTACGGCCGCGACCCCGACGAGCGACCCGACATCTACGGCAAGGTCGGCACCTCGGGCGTCAGCGTCGCGACGCTGGAGGACATGAAGCAGCTCTACGACGGCTTCGACCTGCTCGCCCCCACCACCAGCGTGTCCATGACGATCAACGGCCCCGCGCCCACGGTGCTGGCCTTCTTCCTCAACACCGTCATGGACCAGGCCCGCGAGCGCGGCATCGACCCGCTGAAGGCGCTGCAGACGGTGCGCGGGACGGTTCAGGCCGACATCCTCAAGGAGGACCAGGGGCAGAACACCTGCCTGTTCTCCACGGAGTTCTCCCTGCGGATGATGGCCGACATCCAGGAGTGGTTCATCCAGCACGGCGTGCGCAACTTCTACTCCGTCTCGATCTCCGGCTACCACATCGCCGAGGCCGGGGCGAACCCCATCAGCCAGCTCGCCTTCACCCTCGCCAACGGCTTCACCTACGTCGAGGCCTACCTCGCGCGCGGCATGGACATCGACGACTTCGCGCCCAACCTGTCGTTCTTCTTCTCCAACGGCATGGACCCGGAGTACTCCGTCATCGGCCGCGTCGCCCGCCGCATCTGGGCAGTCGCGATGAAGGAGAAGTACGGCGCCGGCGAGCGCTCCCAGAAGCTGAAGTACCACGTGCAGACCTCCGGTCGGTCCCTGCACGCGCAGGAGATGGACTTCAACGACATCCGCACCACGCTCCAGGCGCTCATCGCGATCTACGACAACGCCAACTCCCTGCACACCAACGCCTACGACGAGGCCGTCACCACGCCCTCGGCGGAGTCGGTGCGCCGGGCGCTGGCGATCCAGCTGATCATCAACCGGGAGTGGGGACTGGCGATGAACGAGAACCCGCTCCAGGGCTCGTTCATCATCGACGAGCTCACCGACCTCGTGGAGGAGGCGGTGCTGCGGGAGTTCGAGGCGATCAACGAGCGCGGCGGCGTGCTGGGCGCCATGGAGACCGGCTACCAGCGCGGCCGCATCCAGGACGAGTCGATGCTCTACGAGCACTGCAAGCACGACGGGTCGCTGCCGATCATCGGCGTCAACACCTTCCTCAAGCCCGGCGGCGACGACGCCACCCCCGAGCACGTCGAGCTGGCCCGCGCCACCGAGGCCGAGAAGGAGTCCCAGCTGCGCCGGGTCCGCGACTTCACCCGCGACCACGAGCAGGAGGCCACCGAGGCGCTGGCCCGGCTCAAGGAGGCGGCCGCCTCGCCGGACGAGAACGTCTTCGCCGTCCTCGTGGACGCGGCGAGGGTCTGCTCGCTGGGCCAGGTCACCGAGGCGTTCTTCGAGGTCGGCGGCCAGTACCGCCGCAACGTCTGAGGTGCTCCCGGGCGGAGCCCGGGAGCAACCCGAAGAGATCGAGCGAGCCCCGCGACCGAGGAACGAGGTCGCGACGGGCGGGTCGAGATCTGGCGCTGTACCCACCACCGACGTCCGATAGGTTCACCCCGTGACCAGCACCGCGAAGCACCCCAGCTACGACCAGCTCAAGGACCTCCCGGCGTACGCCGAGCAGCCGGTCCCGATCGCCTTCGAGGACAACAACGGCCACCTCAACGTGCGCCACTACCTCGGCATCGGCAGCGAGGGCCTCGACGAGTCGCTGGTCGACCTGGGCATCCCGGTGGACTGGCCGATCAAGGCCGGCCACGCCTGCTTCGCCGCCGAGCACCACGTGACCTACCTGCGCGAGCTGCGCACCGGTGACCGGATGTCGGTGCGGGTGCGGCTGCTGGGCCGCTCCGAGCGGGCCGCCCACGCGCTGGTCTACATCCTCGACGACACCCACCAGCAGCTGAGCGCGGTGTTCGAGGAGATCTTCCTCCACATCGACCTCTCCGACCGGCGTACCGCTCCCTGGCCGGCCGACGTCGCCGCCGCCATCGACGCCCGCGTCGCCGATCACGAGGGGCTGCCGTTCGAGGCGGTCACCTCCGGCTCGATGGCCCTGCGCTGACCCTCCTGCGCTGATCACTCCCCCGCCGAGACGTCACTCATGCACGGCCGAGCCGTCACCGACGCACGCTCGACAGGTCGCTCGCGCACGGCGGCGTCCGGCCCCGCGTGCGTGAGTGACGTCTGGAGCGTGCGCGGGTGACGGCTCGGCGGGTCGTGTCGCTGGTCCCCTCGATCACCGAGGCGCTGGCCAGCGTGCGCCCCGAGGCCCTGGTGGGGGTCACCGAATGGTGCACCCACCCCGCCGACCTCGAGCAGTACGGCGCCACCCGGGTGCGCGGGACGAAGAACCCCGACCTCGGGGCGATCGAGGCGCTGCGCCCGGACCTGGTGGTCGTCAACCGCGAGGAGAACCGCGAGCTGGACGTCCGGCGGATGCGCGAGCGCGGGCTCACGGTCGAGGTCACCGACATCGAGACCGTCCCGCAGGGGGTCTCCGAGCTGGAGCGTCTGCTGGACCTGCTCGACTGGGAGCGACCCGCGTGGCTGGCCGAGGCGCGGGAGCTGTGGTGCGGGCCGCTGCCGCCGGTCACCCGCCGGGTCGTGGTACCGATCTGGCGCGACCCGTGGATGGTGGTGGGTCCACGCACCTTCACCGCCGACCTCTGCCGCCGGCTGGGCTGGCAGGTGGTCCAGGCCGAGGACACCGACGCCCCGGACCGCTACCCCACCCTCTCCGTCGAGGAGGTCGACGGGTGCGGCGCGGACGCGGTGCTGCTGCCCGACGAGCCCTACGTCTTCACCGCCGACGACGGGCCCGAGTGCTTCCGCACCCCGGTGGAGCTGGTGAGCGGCCGCGCCCTCACGTGGTACGGCCCGTCCCTGGTCGACGCCGCCCGTGATGTGGGCCGTGACGTGGGCCGTGACGTGGGCCGCGTCGCACCTCCTCCCACCCCATCGGGGGGTTAGACCCCGCGGGTCCTGGGGAACCCCTGGAGGGACCGCACGCGAGAGGACCTCCCCATGACCCAGCCGGACATCCCCGAGTCCGCCGGTGACCCCGAGACCGTGGGCCGCTATCGGGTCGAGGACCTCATCGCCCTCGGCGGCACCGCCACCGTCCACCGCGCCCACGACCTCCGCCTGGGGCGCGACGTCGCGCTGAAGCGTCCGCGCACCGGTCAGGGCCAGGCCCAGCACCGGCTGCGCCTCCTCGACGAGGGTCGGCTGCTGGCCCACCTGTCGCACCCCGGGCTGGTCCGGGTCCTCGACGCCGCGTGGGAGGGGCCGGGCGCTCCGTACCTCGCCCTCGAGCTCGTCGACGGCCCCGACCTCGACGCCACCCTCGCGCTGCGCCGCCTCTCCTCCCGCGAGGCGGCCGTCGTCGGCCGCGACCTCGCGTCCGCGTTGGCCTACCTCCACTCCGAGGGCCTGGTCCACCGCGACGTGAAGCCGGCCAACGTCCTGCTCGACAGCAGCGGCCACGCCCGCCTGTGCGACCTGGGGGTGACGCTGCGCGCCGGTGAGCCCGACCCGCACGGCCGCCCCGGCCACACCGTCGGGTCGATCGCCTACCTGACGCCCGAGCAGGTTCTCGGCGTGCCGCTCGGCACCCCCGTCGACATCTACGCGCTCGGCCTGCTGCTGCTCGAGTCGCTCACCGGTCGCCGCGAGTTCGAGGGCGGCGCCGAGGAGGCGGCCTGGGCGCGGGTGCACCGCGGACCCACCATCCCCACGTCCCTCGGCGCCGGCTGGACCGGCCTGCTGGCCTCGATGACCGCGCGCGAGCCGGCGGCACGGCCCTCGGCCCGTGAGGTCGCCGAGCACCTCGAGGCGCTGCTCGCCATGGACGCGGCGTTCACCCCGCTGGAGCGTCCCGCCGGGCGCCACCGCGCCACCCCCCGGGCTCAGGAGCTGGCGGCCACCGTCGCCTGAGGCCCCGCACCCCCGGTGCCGGGCACCCGCGCACGGCCGGCACGGACCGGGCGGCGCGGCAGCTCGAACAGCATGTCGGGGCCCACCCGACGCAGCAGCGCGTGCAGCGCCAGGGCAGCGGTGATGGCCACCGCCGTCAGCAGCACCGGGTACGCCGCCGCCTCGATCGCCGCGAGCCGTCCCGTCCCGATCGGGCTCTGCAGGTGCAGCACCACCCGCACCGACGCCGACGTGTCGCTGGTCACCGCCGGACGAACAGCTCGGTCTCCTCGGTGCGACCGCGCAGCGTGACCCGGTCGTGGGCCCGCCACTGCGCGGCCTCCTGCTCGTCGGCCTCCGCCACGCTCTCGGCGCACGTCAGGACCCGCCCCTCCACGTCCTTCGCGAGCTCGGTCAGGCGTGCCGCGGCGTTCACCGCGTCCCCGATGACGGTGTACTCGAAGCGGGCCCGGGTGCCGACGTTGCCGGCCACGGTCTCCCCCGTGAAGACGCCGACACCGCAGTCGAGGTCGGGGTGCTCGCGGCCGAGGCGCTCGACCATCGCGCGGGCGGCGCGCAGGCCCCGGGTGGCGTGGTCCGGGAGGTCGACGGGTGCCCCGAAGATGGCAAGCACCGCGTCACCCATGAACTTGTTGACCAGGCCGCCCTCCCGGGCGATCTCGTCGACCACCACGTCGAAGAAGCCGTTGAGCAGCTCCACGACCTCGGTCGGCGAGCGATCCGCGGCGATCGTGGTGGAGCCGACCAGGTCGACGAAGAGGACCGTCACGCGCCGGGTCTCCCCGCCGAGCTCCACGTCGCCCGCGGCAGCCGCACGGGCCACCTCCTGGCCGACGTGGCGACCGAAGAGGTCGCGCAGGTGCTCGCGCTCGGCCAGTCCCTCGGCCATGTGGTTGAAGCCGGCCTGCAGCAGCCCGAGCTCGGTCGCGTCGTAGACCGGGACCCGCTGGTCGAGGTCGCCGCGCTGGACGCGTCCCAGGGCCGCCCGGACCGACACCAGCGGCGCCACCACGGCCCGGGCGTTGAGGACGGTCACCAGCAGGCCGAAGACCAGCACCACGGCGGAGATCGCCAGCGCCTCGACGGCCATCCGCTCCGCGGAGACGTCGCCCTGCGCGAGCGCCGAGATCGCGGCGTACCCGAGGCCGACGAGTGGCGCGGCGGTGCCCAGCAACCAGAAGGTCAGCATCCGCCCGCCGACGCCCAGGCCGCGGGGCCGCGACTCGGGGGACCCGGTGAGGGCGCGGGCGGACACCGGACGCAGGAAGAACTCCGCCATCAGGTAGGTCACCGCGCACACGACGGTGCCGCCGATGGCCACGGTCGGCGCCGTGCCGAGGGCACGGGCGGGGGCCAGCCACAGTGCGAGGGTGGTGAACAGCAGCACCCCGCCGAACCACAGCGTGGCCGAGACCGCCGCGAGCTGCAGCGGGACCCGCATCGAGCGGCGCCGGTCCGCGGGCGAAGGCTCTTCCCCCCGCAGTGCCCACCGCAGGCTGCGGAAGGCCACCCGCGTGCCCCACAACACCCCCACGACCAGGGCGAGGCCGACGTAGACCGGGACCGCGATGGCGAGCGCGACCAGCAGGTCGCGCCCACCCCCGGGCTGCGGCACGACGAAGAGGGTGAGGACCACGACCACGCCCGCGCCGATGGCGTGGGTGGCGGTGATGCCGAGGGTCAGGAACACCTGGACCCGGACCCGCAGCCGGCGCAGCGACTGACCCTCCGGGCCGAGCAGCCAGGAGCCGAAGGGTGCACGGGTGCCGGCCACGGCCCGCATTCTGCCCGGTCCGGACCACCTCGGCCCGCGGTTCCCACCCGGGCCCCAAAAGGGTGAGAAGTGTGCAAGGTCTGTAGAGGGTTGCTTAAGGTGATGACACCCCTCGCCGATGGGGGACCCAGACAGCACCCCGCACCACCGCACAGAGAGCGAACGAGGCCATGACCACGAGCCCGCTCGACGACCGCCGCGACGACGCCGGCACCGCCGGCATCGGCGGCACCGCCGGCATCGCCGGCATCGACTTCCCCGAGTCCGGCGACGCGCGCTCGCTGACCGACACCGAGCGTTCGGAGCAGACCACCGCACTGCTGGCCCGCGCCCACGCTCCGGGCGTCAGCGAGACCGAGCGCGAGGCCTGCCTCGAGCGCGTGGTGGAGCTCAACATGCGGGTCGCGGAGGCCGTCGCCCGGCGCTACGCCCGCCGCAGCATCCCGGTGGAGGACCTCACCCAGGTCGCCTACCTCGCCCTGGTCCGCGCCGTCCGGTCCTTCGACCCCTCCCACGAGCGCGACCTGCTCGCCTACGCCGTCCCGTCGATGACCGGCGAGATCCGGCGCCACTTCCGCGACCACTCCTGGACCATCCGGCCGCCGCGCGAGGTGCAGCGGGCCCACACCCGCCTGGTACGCTCCGGCGTCGCCCTCGACCGCGTGGACGACACGTCGGTGACGGCGCTGGCCGCCGAGGTCGAGGAGTCCGTCGAGGTCGTCCGCGAGGCCCTGCTCGCCCGCTCCTGCTTCTCCCTGGTCTCCCTCGACTCACCCGTGGGCGGGGAGTCCGACGGAGAGGCCGGCCCGGTCCGCGACGTCGCCGACCCCGAGACGCAGGAGTCGATGGAGCGCACCGAGGCGCGCCTGCTCGTGCGCCCCCTGCTGGCCACGCTGACGCCGCGCGACCGCGACCTGCTCCGGCTGCGCTTCGGCCAGGAGCTCTCCCAGCGCGAGATCGGGCTGGAGCTCGGGATGAGCCAGATCCAGGTCTCCCGCTGCCTGCAGCGGCTGCTGCTCCAGCTGCGCGGCGCCCTCGCCGACGCGGCGTAGTCGCGCGTCGTCGCCCGCAGGTCAGCAGCGTCGGCGGCTGGACCGCAGAGCGCACGCCGCCGAGCCGCCTCGAGCTCGGGACTCAGCCGAGGTCGGTGTCGTCGCGCCCCATGTCGGCGTCCAGCTCGCGGGTGTCCCACCCGGGCTCGGGGCGCGGCGGGAGGTCGGCGCGTGCGGCCGCCTGGTGCATGCCCACGCGCTCCATCCAGCTCAGGCCGGGCGACCACGCCGAGCGCATCGAGATGCGCCCGTCGGCCTCCATCACCTTCATCAGGACGACCGCCCCCAGGACCAGCTCGCCCTCCTCGGGGCGGTGCTCCACGCCCAGGGAGTCGATCAGCCTGCCGAGAGGCTGCGGGTCCGACATGGCCTCGCCCTTCGTCTGGGGTCAGGTGTGCGATGCTCCGTCACCGAGCATGGTGTGCGGCGGGACGACTTCGGTCGAGTGTACGCCGCTCGTGCAATGTTCGTATAACGTCAAAGGGGTGGTCGTCCCGCCCGACGACCGCTCGACTGGGGGTGTCACCGGGCATGAGCAGCGGACCGGCGCAGCGTTGGCGCATCGGCGTGCTGGCCACCCGCGTGGGAGTCAGCGAGACGCTGCTGCGCGCCTGGGAGGTGCGCTACGGACTCCTCAGCCCCCAGCGCACCCAGGCCGGCTACCGCCTCTACGGGCCCGAGGACGAGCGCCGGGCGATCGCCATGCAGCGCGCCCGCGAGCGCGGCGTCCCGGCGAGCCAGGCGGCCGCGGAGATCCTGGCCAACGAGCGCACCTGGACCGAGGGTCAGGAGGAGGCGGTCGACGGCACCGCGTCAGCCGACGGCTCGCTCGACGTGGTGCGTGCGCTCGCCGAGCTCGAGGCGGCGATGCTCGCCTACGACGTCGGCTCCATGCACGAGGTGCTCGACCGCCTCCTGCGCACCGTGTCGGTCGAGAGCGCCATCCGCGACGTCCTGCTGCCCTTCATGGCCCACGTGGGACGCGGGTGGGAGGCCGGTGACTTCGACGTCGCCGACGAGCACTTCGCCAGCGACCTGGTCCGCGGCCGCCTCGCCGCCCTCGCGGTCGGTCCCGGCACCCGCACCGGCCCGACCGTGCTGCTCGCCTGCCCGCCCGAGGAGTCCCACGACATCGCACTGAAGGCCTTCGAGGTCGTCCTGCAGCGCGCCGGGTGGCGCACCAGGTTCCTGGGGCCCAACAGTCCGCTCGCGTCGGTCGGCGCCGCGATGGACGTGATCGCCCCCGACGTCGTGGTGCTGGCCGGCGCCACCCCGCAGGTCTTCGCCCTCGACGACGACGAGCTCACCGTCGTACGCCGCTTGGCGCAGGCGTCCGCACTCGCGCTGGCCGGCGCCGGGGCGAGCGCCGAGCTCGCCGAGCAGTGGGGCGCCCTGCACCTCGCCGGCGACCCGGTCACCGCCGCGACGCGGCTCGTCGAGCGCGCCCGCGAGCTGACCACCCGCGAGGGCTGACCCAGGGCGACACCGGGGCGGACACCGGGGCCTGCGGACGGTCCGGCCCCGCACCCGGCGACCACACCCGGGGCCCCCGCCGGGCGGGCCACCCGCTCCTGGCCCGGTCGGACCGACCCCTCCCCGCCCGCCCGGACCACCGGCGATGGGCAAGAAGTGGTGCGGTCGGGTCAGCCCGAACGGGTGAGGGGTGATTGAACTCTGCAGCAACGGGATACAGGACTGGTGTGGCCCTCCGGGGCCGCACCCAAGGATTCCGACAAGCACACGAGGTGACGAGCATGAACAACGAGAGGACCCCCCTCACGGCGACCGTGGTCGACGACAACGACCTCGCCGTCGCCGGCCTGGAGTCGCTGCTGGCGACCTACACCGAGCGCGTGCGTCTGGTCGACGTCCGCACCGCACTGGCCCACCCCGAGGAGGTCGACGTCGTCCTCTACGAGCCGATGCAGCAGTCCTCCTTCAGCGCCTCGATGCTGCGCAACCTGCAGACCGCCGCCGAGGCCCAGGCGATCGTCTTCAGCTGGGCGCCGGCCGACCAGCTCCCCGACACCACCAGCCCCTACCTGTCGAAGTCGATGACGGCGGCGCAGCTCGTGGTGGCGCTCGAGGACATCGTGTCCGGCCGCGGCGTGCCCGCACCGCCGGCGCACACCCCCGCCGAGAAGGTCGAGCCCGTCGCCCCGATCCGCACCCCCCAGGCCCCGGCCGGCAGCCGGCTCACCCCGCGTGAGCTGGAGATCCTCACCCTCATCACCCAGGGTCTGACCAACGGTGAGATCGGCGAGGAGCTGGGGCTGTCGATCAACTCGATCAAGACCTACATCCGTCAGGCCTACCGCAAGATCGACGTGGAGCGGCGCACCCAGGCCGTCGCCTGGGGCATGGCCAACGGCCTGCTCCCCGACGCCGAGCCCGTGGCCGTCTGACCAGCCCCACCCGACGTCCTCCCGGTCGCACTGGCATCGGTCGGGAGGACCCCACGGCCAGAGCCCCTGGCGCCACGCCCCCCACGCGGGGTGCGGCGCCAGGGGCTCCGGTCGTTCCCGGGGAGGGGATGGCCCGCGGGATGGGTCGGAGATCGTCGGGGGACGGCTCGGGGGCCGGTCTGCGCGCTGGTCACGACTTCGTGTGCCGCGAAGGGTTGGCTAACCTTCCCCTCGGCCCCCCGCTCGCGACCGAGCGGCCCGGACCGACCCCCGCCGAGACCTGGAGTGACCCGATGCGCCGTCCCCTCGCCCGCACCCTGCCCGCGCTGGCCACGACGCTGCTCGCTCCCCTCGCGCTCTCCGGCTGCGGCCTGCTCGGCGGCGAGGAGGCCGACCTGCAGGTCTACTCCGCACGGCACTACTCCCTGGAGGAGGCGTTCGCGGAGTTCACCGACGAGACCGGCCTGACCGTGGAGTTCCTCTACGGCGACGACGCCGAGCTGCTCGAGCGGCTCAAGGCCGAGGGGGCCGACACCCCCGCCGACGTGTTCATGACCGTCGACGCCGGCATGCTCTGGAACGCCGGCGAGCAGGGCGTGCTGGAGCCCATCGACTCCACGGTCCTCGACGCCGCGGTGCCCGAGGACCTGCGCGACAGCGACGCCGGCTGGTACGGCCTGGCCATGCGTGCGCGGACCGTCGTCTACGACCCCGAGAAGGTCGACCCCTCCGAGCTGGACGCCGAGGACACCTACGCCGCGCTCGGCGACCCGCAGTGGAAGGGTCGCATCTGCATGCGCGACGAGACCGCGTCCTACACCCAGAGCCTCGTCGCGAGCCTGATCGACCTGCACGGCCGCGACCGCGCCCAGGAGATCGTCGAGAGCTGGGTCGCCAACGACGTGCAGATCATGTCCAACGACGTGGAGCTGCTCGAGACCATCGACGCCGGCGGCTGCGAGGTCGGCATCAGCAACCACTACTACCTCGCCCGGCTCCTGGACGAGGACCCCGACCTCGGCGTCGCCCTCTACTGGGCCAGCCAGGACGGCGCCGGCACGCACGTGAACATCTCCGGCGCCGGCGTCGTCGCGGGCACCCCGTCCTCCGCGGAGGCCCAGCAGCTGCTGGAGTGGCTGGCCACCGACGGGCAGAGCGCCTTCGTCGACGGCAACCACGAGCTGCCGGTCAACCCCGAGGTCGAGCCCGAGCCGCTGGTCGCCTCCTTCGGCAGCTTCGAGCGGATGCCGGTCGACGCCTCGGCGTACGGCTCGCTCAACGCCGAGGCCGTCGAGGTCCTCGACGCCGCCGGCTACCGCTGACCCGGGCGACCGTGACCGTCCCCGCCCCCGGCCTGGTCCGTCCGCGGACCCGCCGACGGCTCCTCGCCGCCGGTCGCCCCGGGTGGTCGGCGGCGGTGTTCGTCGCGGCGGCGGTCATCGCCAGCCCGGTCGTCGCCGTGGCGCTGGGCGCGCTGCTCCAGGGCGGGCTGCAGCTGCCCGGCGGGGTGGGCGGCATGGTCGCCACGACGCTGGCGCTCACCGTGCTGGTGGCCCTGGGCACCAGCGTGCTGGGCACCGGCCTGGCCTGGCTGGTCAGCGTCCACGAGTTCCCGGGACGCCGCGTCCTGTCGTGGCTGCTGGTGCTGCCGCTGGCGGTGCCGGCCTACATCCTCGGGTTCGTCTTCCTCTCCACCTTCGACTACGCCGGGCCGGTGCAGAGCGGGCTGCGCAGCGTCCTGGGTGAGGACCTCGGCGCGCTGCCGGTGCGCTCGCTGGGCGGCGCCACGATCGTCCTGGTCCTCACGCTCTACCCCTACGTCTACCTCCTGGTGCGGGCGGCGCTCAGCGACCTCGCCCCGACGGCGTACGACGCCGCGCGCACGCTCGGTGCCTCGCCGGCGCGTGCGTTCCGGACCGTCCTGCTGCCGCTGGCCCGCCCCTCCCTCGCGGCCGGCCTGGCGCTGGTGACGATGGAGGTCCTCACCGACTTCGCGACCGTGCAGTACTTCAACGTCCGCACCGTCTCGGTCGGTGTCTACCTGGTCTGGAAGGGCTCCTTCGACGTCGCCTCCGCGGTCTCGCTGGCCAGCCTCGTCCTGCTCTTCGCGGTGGCCGTGCTGGCCGCCGAGCGCGCCCTGCGCGGGGACGCCCGCTACCACCAGCGGGGCGGCCGTGGCCGGGGCCTGGAGCGGCGACGCCTGATCGGCGGCCAGGCCGTCGCGGCGACCGGCGCCTGCGCGACCGTGGCCGCGCTCGCCTTCGGGCTCCCGGTGCTGCGCCTGGTCACGTGGGCGGCCTCGGCGGCCGCCGAGGAGAACCCCTTCACCGACACCCGCTTCGCCGACCACCTGACCAGCTCGGTGCTGGTCGCGGCGATCGCGGCCGCCACCTGCGTCGTCGTCTCGGTGGTCCTCGCCCACGCGCTGCGTCTCGGGGGCGGCCCGTGGGTCCGCGCCGCGGCGCAGGCCACGACGTTCGGCTACGCGGTGCCCGGCGCCGTGGTCGGCATCGGCGTGCTGGCCCTGTTCTCGGCCGCGGACCGGCTGCTGCAGGCGTTGGGCCGCGAGGACGGCACCGGCATCCTCGTGACCGGGTCGGTGCTGGGCATCCTGCTGGCCTACGTGGTCCGGTTCACCGCTCCGGCGTACCAAGCCGTCGACGCGAGCTTCGCACGCATCCCGCCCACCGTCAGCGCCTCGGCGCTGACCCTGGGCGCCGGGCCCGGCCGGCTGCTCGGCCGGTCGCGCTGACGCTGGTCATCGTCGACGCGGTCAAGGAGCTGCCGCTGGTGCTGCTGCTGCGTCCCTTCGGCTTCACGACGCTCTCGGTGTGGGTCTACGAGCTGGCCTCGGAGAACTTCTGGGAACGGGCCGCACTGCCCGCGCTGCTGATCGTCCTGGTGGCCGTCGTGCCCGTCGCGCTGACCTTCCGCAACCCCGCGACCAGGCACGCGCGATGATGGCTGGCGTCATGAGCACCTCCGAGACCGCCACGCGCGTCGCGACCGAGCCCGCCCTGCGGCTGCGCGGCGCGTCGAAGTCGTACGCCGAGCACGACGCGGTCCGCTCCGTCGACCTCGACATCGCGGCCGGCGAGGTCCTCACGCTCATCGGCCCCTCCGGGTGCGGCAAGTCCACGCTGCTGCGGCTGGCGGCCGGGCTCGAGCGACCCGACGCCGGCACCGTCGAGCTGGGCGGCCGCGAGGTCGCCGGGTCGCGCTGGGTCCCGCCGGAGAAGCGTCGCGTCGGCCTGGTCTTCCAGGACCACGCGCTCTTCCCCCACCTCGACGTCGCGACCAACGTCGCCTTCGGGCTCGACCGTCTCCCCCGCGCCCAGCGCGGCCCCCGTGTCGCCGAGGTGCTCGACCTGGTCGGCCTGGCGCACGTGCGCGACCGCCACCCCCACGAGCTCTCCGGCGGCGAGCAGCAGCGGGTCGCCCTGGCCCGTGCCCTGGCCCCCTGCCCGTCGCTGGTGCTGCTCGACGAGCCGTTCTCCAGCCTCGACGAGAACCTCCGTGCCCAGGTGCGTGCCGACACGCTCGCCGCCATCCGCGCCACCGGCAGCGCGGCGATGGTCGTCACCCACGACCAGACCGAGGCCCTGTCGCTGGGCGACCGGCTGGCGGTGATGCGCGACGGCGTCGTGGAGCAGGTGGGGCACCCGACCGAGGTCTACGAGACGCCGGCCAACCGCTTCGTCGCGACCTTCATGGGCGACGCCGACTTCCTGCCGGCCCACGTCCAGCGCGCACTGCTGACCTGCGAGATCGGCGTCGTCTCGACGGTGCCGGGCTGGGGTGGCAGCGACGTGCACGTCGAGGTCATGCTGCGACCCCACGAGGTCGCGCTGCGCGCGGAGGCGAGCTCGACGGCGGTCGTGGAGCGCGTCGAGTACCACGGCGCCTTCGTCCTCCACGAGGTCCGCCTGGCCTCGGGCCGCACGGTCCGCTCCTGGCAGCAGCACGGGGTCCGCCTCGAGGTCGGCACCGCCGTCGACGTCACCGTCGTCCCCGGCTCCCGGCCCGTCCTGCTCTCCGGCGACACAGCCCTCACCGCCCCGCCGGCCTGACCCTCCCCCGTCCCCGCTCAGGTGGCGGTGCGGGTCCGCAGGCTCGACACGCGCGCCTCCAGCAGGCGCCAGGCGCGCCAGGCGAGGACCCCGACCACCAGCGAGGCGGCGGTGGCCCAGAAGGAGTGGTCGACCTCCAGGTGCGGGTAGACCTGCCAGTGGGTCAGGTAGATCCACAGCGACGCACCGGCCACGCAGGCCAGCGGGGCCACGAGCACGGCCGGCACCGGCGTGCGACGCACCCAGACGAGCGCGAGGGCGGCCAGCACCACCACGGCCGAACGCTGGGCGTCGTCGAAGAAGCCTGGCACCGTGGCGAGCAGCAGGCCGCTGACGACGAGCCGGTGGGTGGTCGTGCCGGCGCGCGCCGCGGCCCAGCCGAGCGCCACCAGCCACCACACGACCTCGGGACGGTGGATGACGGTGCCGCCGTCGCGCAGCAGCACGAGCTCGTAGCGGGTCGCCAGGCCTGCGACCGCGAGCCCGACCGGGAACCAGAACGGGTGCCGCAGGTCGAGCCGGTGCAGGGCCGGCACCGCCAGCAGCGCGGCCAGGGCGAGGAGGCACCAGACCAGGGCCTCGACGAACCAGAAGTACCAGGCGGGCTCGCTCCACCGGGCCGGGCCGACCAGGCTGTTGACCAGCAGCACCGTCGGCAGCGGGTAGGCGCCGGTCACGAGGCTGACGCCGCCGATCCACAGCACCGACGGCACGACCACGCGGGCGACGCTGCGCAGCAGCGCCCGCACCCGCTCGTCGCGCCGGGCCGAGGCCAGAGCGAAGCGGCCGAGGTTGAAGCCGACCAGCACCAGCAGGAAGTGCGCGCCGCCGACGACCGCGAACAGGTCGGCGTGGCTGCCGACGATCGCGACGACGGCCAGCGCGCGCAGCAGCGTGCTGGTCTCCACGGAGCGCCACCAGCGGCGGCGCGGAGCGGCGTCTCGGGCGAGGGTGCCGACCGGGCGCAGGTGCCAGTCGTGCGGCAGCGTGCCGAGGACCCGCTCCAGCCGGACCGACGCCTCGACGTAGGACAGCGAGTCACCGCCGAGCGAGGCGAAGGAGTCGGTGTCGGCGACCGGTCGGCCCAGGACGTCAGCCAGCACGGAGGCAGGGCTGGCTAGGGCAATGGGGGTGTGCGTCGGTGACGTCTCGGCCGTGCGCGAGCGACCTCTCGGCCGTGCGTCAGCGACCTCTCGGCGGGCCAGGGCGGCCACGCGCTGACGGTCGGGCTTGCCGGAGGGCAGCAGCGGCCACTCCTGGAGGGGTACGACGGTGACGGCCGCCTCCGGGAGCCCCGCGAGCCGCGCGGTGTCGCTCACGAGGCGGGCGTGGTCGGCCGATGCGGAGGTGGTCCCCACGGCCAGGCGGTCACCGGCGTCGGCGACGAGCGCCTCCACTCCGAGGTCGGCGAGGCCGGCCTCGACGCGGTCCAGGTCGACCCGCAGGCCCAGCACCTTCGCGAACCGCGAGAGCCGGCCCACGACCCGCCACAGGCCGTCGGGGTCCTGCACGCCGAGGTCGCCGGTGCGCAGCTCGGCCAGGTCGTGGCCACGCGCCAGGTCGGCCCGCTCCTCGGCGTACCCCATCATCACGTTGGGCCCGGAGTAGACGAGCTCGCCGACGCACTCGGGGCGCTCGGCGGCGAGGTGGGCCGGCAGGTAGGCCATCCGTGCGGTGGCCTCGGTCTGGCCGTACATCACGTAGAGGTCGAAGCCGCCGCGCTCGCCGCGCTGGGCCCAGCTGCGCACGGTGTCGGGGGCCATCCGCCCGCCGGCTTGGGTCAGCAATCGCAGTGACGTGTGCCGTCCACGCGCCAGCGCGTCTGCGCGGCCGGAGGCCTCGAGCATCTCGAAGCTGTGCGGGACCCCCGCCAGGCTCGTGACGCCGTGCGCGTCGACGGCGTCCCAGAAGCAGGGGTCGACCACGGCGGTGCGGGTCAGCACGACCGCAGCGCCCGTGACGAGGTGGGAGTGCAGGACCGAGAGGCCGTAGCAGTAGTGCAGCGGCAGGGCGGTGATCCCGACGTCGTCGGGGCGCAGCCCGAGGTAGTCGGCGATGGCGGCGGCGTTGGCGTCCACGGCCCGGGCCGAGAGCCGGACCAGGCGCGGGCTGCCGGTGCTGCCGGAGGTCGACATCAGCAGGGCCAGGTCGGGGTGCGGGGCCGGGGAGCCCGGTCGTGCACCGAAGCGCGCCTCGAGCTGCTCGCGGGCCCCGGGCGCAGCGTCGGGGTCGGTGAGCAGCACCGGACGGCCGGCGGCGAGGCAGGCCAGGTAGGTGACGACGTCCTCCAGGCACGGCCGCACCGGCAGGACCAGCGGCTCCGCGACGTGCAGCGCGTGCCGCTCGGTGGCGGCGTCGACCAGCCTCGCGAGCGCGGCGTACGACGTCACCCCGGTGTCCTCGACCAGGGCCGGCCGCTCCCCGTGGCGCGCGAGGTCCTGGGCGAGGCGCACGCCTCGACGGGCAGGGGCCAGCGGCCGGAGGGGGGTGAGGGTCACCTCACCAGGCTAAGGGGAGCCTCACCTTCGCGACGAGTCGTCTCGCTCACAGGAGGAGCACAGCGGCGGGCCGCGGCACCGGCCGGCGGGCTGGACCACCCCGTCCTCCGATCGGACATTTCTTCACGTATTCCGAACGCGCGGTGCCGCGGGGCGCCATGCTGAGGCTCCGCGGTCTGGGAGGGCCGCGGGTCATCTACATGGGAGGACGTTTCACCATGCATTCACGCATGCTCCGGCACCGGGTCGTCACCGGCGCCGTCACCCTGGCCCTCGCCCTCGGCGGCGTGGCCATCACGGGCGGCAGCGCCCAGGCCGCGGGCGCCTCGGCGGACCGCGCGTCCACGTCCGAGTGCCAGCAGGCCCGCAAGGACCTGAGCAAGGCCAAGAAGAAGCTCCGCAAGGCCAAGCGGTCCGGCGAGTCGGCGAAGGTGCGCAAGGCCAAGAAGCGCGTCAAGGCCAAGAAGTCCGCCAAGTCCCGCGCCTGCGCCGCACCCGCGCCGGTCACCGAGGAGTCGGTGCTCGAGCAGGTCCAGCAGGGCCAGCTCAGCCTCGACGGGCTGGACCTGAACGCGCTCACCGGTGCACTCCCGCCCGAGCTGGCGGCCGCGCTCGCCCAGCTGGTCGCCCAGCTCGAGGGAGCCCTCGACGGCATCGGTGCCGGCGTCCCCGGAGCCGACACCGCCGAGCTCGAGGCACTGGCGGCGGCGCTGCAGGCGATGGACGTCCAGGGCGTCGTGTCGGCGCTCCAGGGCCTGCTCGGCCAGCTCACCGAGATCGGCGGTGGCCCCGAGGCCATGGCCACGCTCATCGAGCTGCTCCAGGGCGGCCTGCCCGGCGGGGCCTCCCTGCCCATCGACGGGCTCACGGACCTGCAGTCGCTGCTCGGACAGCTGGCCGGTCAGCTCGGCGGCCTCGGTGGCGGCTTCGACCCGGTCACCGCGCCGGCGCAGGTCCAGGCGGCCATCGCCCAGCTCATCGCGACCCTGCAGGATCTCGCGGGGAACGTCGGCGGTGACTCCGCGCCGGGTCTCGGCGCGCTGACCGAGCTGGTGGACCAGCTCGGCGCACTCGGTGCGCTCGTCCCGGGTGGCGTGGGCTCGGCCGACGTGCTCGCCGAGGTGCTGGGGACGATGCTGGGCTTCCTGCCCGCCGGCGCCGACCCGCTGCAGACCCTCACCGACATCCTGTCCGGTGGCGGCCTCGCGGGCGTCCTGGACCTGCTCGGCCTGGGCGGCCTCCTCGGTGGCCTCCTCGGCGGGGGCCTGCTGGGCACCCCGGCGGCCTGACCCGTCGGTCCGACGTACGACGCAGAGAGCCGCGGTCCCCGCTCGGGGGCCGCGGCTCTTCGCGTGTGGCGGGATACTCCGCACGAGATCTCACCCTCAGCTCGACGCGGATTCATATGGTCTAAGCAACGCTTCCTGAAGGAGTGTTGATGACCAAGCCGTTCCCGCGTGCTGCGCGTGAGGCATTGATCGACTTGATCT
>NZ_LUPI01000075.1:0-27333 GCF_001627265.1 Nocardioides sp. REDSEA-S30_B4
ATCGGCCAACGTCATGGTCATCAGGTGTCTCGCTTCTCCGCCCCGTGCAGAGGGAAGGAACTCAGAAGTGGTGTCTCACCTCAGCCTGACGCATAGGGGTCCGATCCGATGAGCTCCACCGACGAGTCCGCCTGAGCTGACCACGTCGACCCGTCCCAGTACTGCCACGTCGCTTGATCGGCCAGCGAGTCAGGTCTTGCTCTGGCGAGTTGAAGCGCGAAGCCGGAGATCTCTGTCGGGTTGTTGCGACGCGAGGTCCCGTAGATGTAAGCCCAACGGCCGCGAACCACCGCAGCGGCACCCCACATTGGGGCAGTCGTATCCACCAGGTCATCGCCCAGATCGCGAACGGACAGCAGTTGCGGGGTCTCTCCTGCGGGAACGACGTACCGCGCGATGGCCGGTCCGAGGATCTCGAAATCGAAGATCCCCCCGCCCGTCGTTGAGCGCACCCGCTGCGCAAACACGTCCACGAGGTCATAGCCAGCGCGCTCGACGGTGATGATCGACATCGGCCAGTACCCGGTGCCGTCAGAGCGCGAGGGGATGACCGCTCCTCCGCCGTCGGGGATCACTACCGCGAGACAGCCGGACTCGGAGACAAGCATCGAGTTCCGGACCAGCGATTCGGCGCCACTGACCGTTCGCAGGGTGTCGCCGAACAGCCACAGACGCCTGCCGTCTTGAAGTGGCGCGGAGACTCCGACGTCTCCACCCTTGAAGGCGGTTGTTCCACGCAGACGCGTGACCCGGTTCAAGTCAGCAACGTTACGAATCGTCCCCGTCGCAGCGCACTCGGTCGAGACCGTGAGCCGCGCCAAGTTCAGCGGCGACGGTCGGGGAGCCGCAGCGACGCTCAAGCAGCTCACGGTCAGCGCGACTATGACCGAGACCGAGCTGGCCAGCCGGATGCGATCAGCCTTGTGCAGCGGAGCAGCGCCAGACGAGGTCGGTTCAGCGTGAGGCGCAACCCGATGCCGGGTCACCCACAGCACCATGGCGGCCAGGGCGCTCGTGGCGCCCAGGACAGCCAGCGAAAGGAACCACCATTCAGCGGAGCCCGATTGGCGACCAGAAAGCATCTCGAAGCCGGCCCCAGGGATGCTCCATCGCAACACCGATGACCAAGGCGAAGAGAGAAGCACAGGATCACCGACGAGTAGCAGCGGCGACGGCAGGACCAGGCTCAGCACCAATGCAAGCGCCAGTCCCGGCCAGCCGAAGATCGCCTCGAACGCGAGTGCCACAAGGCCGACAGCAACCGTGACACCGATCAAAGTTGCGATTGCGCGTGGAGACGCCAATCCGTTCGAGAAGGCGACCATGGCGGCAGCTACGAGGACCCCAACACAGCCAAGCACCGCGACACGGAGGAGTTCACGCCTGCGATCTCGCGAGTAGGGCCCCCATCCCAGGGACACCAGCAATACCGCGCAGAAGCCCGCGACAGCTGCGACAAACGAAGCTTCCAACGCTGCTCGGTCCGTCGGTGTGTGGCCGCGATCGACGGGCACGACTCTCCCGGTCCTCCCGAAACGCGCTTCGATCTCTTGCAGGGCTGCAATCACGGCATCTCGAACGTTCGGGTGTGCTGTCGACGAGACGTAGATGTCATCTCTCGATGACTCGATGTCCAATACGACGACGGCAATCACCTCGCCATCTTCTAGGCGACCGAGCCCCTCTCGAAGCGTTGTAGCTGTCGACACGTTCAATCGATCGGTCTGGCTGCGCGTGTCCTCACCCAACGGTTGAGTGACGACATCCGGACCCACCAGGACGACAGGCGCGTCGTATATCCGTCCATGGCTGGATTCGGCTACCAAAGCGGCAACCAAGCCGACAGCAGTCACAACAAGCAACAACCACAACGCGACTGCTGTGACGTACCGGCGATCGCGACCTGTCGCGCGAAACGGCAAGGCCGACGACGCTGAGGACAATTGTCAGGCTCCAGGGACGATTCGGGGGTGGAGTCGGATAGATCGGGGTCGCAAAAGAACACCAGGCGGCCTCAACGCAAGCGTATTGGCCAGGGGCCGAAGAGCCGCGGCAGGAAGGCGATCACGGCGCGCTAACGTCGCCTCATAGCGGCCACGAGGCGAATAGGCACCTTGGCGGCCCACCGTCCCAGGAACGATGGACAGGGCGATGTCTCCGGCAGGTCACCAGGCGAGCGCGAGTTCCAACTGGGCGCTGACGCCAGTCGCTTCGCCACGGTTGCTGCACGGACACGCCCAATGCTCCTTGCCGTGGGGCGCTCAGTGGTTCAGTGGGTGGTGACGTTGTCCTCGACCCAGTCCCGCAGCGCGGCGAGCGGTACGGCGGCGCTGTGGCCGAGGTCGGTCAGGGCGTACTCCACGCGCGGCGGCACCTCCGCGTAGACCGTGCGGGTCACCAGGTCGTGGTCCTCGAGCCGCTTGAGGCTAGCGGACAGCACCTTGGGGCTGATGCCCTGGAGCTGGCGACGCAGCTCGCCGAAGCGCTGCGGGCCGTCCTCGAGGGCCCCGATCGCCAGCGCGCTCCACTTGTTGGCGAGCAGGTCGAGCATGTCGCGGCACGGGCACATCGCCGTGTAGACGTCGCCCGGTCCGCAGCTGTCCGCGAGGTGGGTGGAGGCGCTCATGAGCGTGATAGTACCCTACAGAAACCAGGTGCCCTTGACGGTAACTAGTACCCATCTCTCATGCTCGAGGCATGACCACTGACACCCACGCCACTGCCCCGTCCGACCACCCGGCCGCCGCCACGATGCGGGCCGTCGCCTTCACCAGCAGCCTCCCCGACGACGACCCGGCCAGCCAGGTCGACGTCGAGCTGCCCCGCCCCGTCCCCGGCGCCCGTGACCTCCTCGTCGAGGTCCGCGCGGTGTCGGTGAACCCCGTCGACGTCAAGGTCCGCGGCGGTGGCGACCCCGATGGCGCCCGGGTCCTCGGCTTCGACGCCGCGGGCGTCGTGGTCGAGGTCGGCGAGGACGTCACGCTCTTCCAGCCCGGCGACGAGGTCTGGTACGCCGGCGACATCCTGCGGCCGGGCACCAACGCCGAGCTCCACGTGGTCGACGAGCGGATCGTGGCCCGCAAGCCCCGCAGCCTCTCCTTCGCCGACGCCGCGGCCCTGCCGCTCACGGCGATCACCGCCTGGGAGGGCCTCTTCGACAAGTTGCGCCTCACCGAGGCCAGCACCGGCACGCTGCTGGTCGTCGGCGCCAGCGGTGGCGTCGGCTCGATGGTGCTGCAGCTGGCCGAGGCGTTGCTGCCCGGCGTACGCGTCGTGGCCACCAGCTCGACCGAGGAGTCCGAGGCGTGGGTGCGGGGCCTCGGCGCGGAGGAGACTGTCAACCACCGTGCCGGCGACCTGCGCGGCCAGATCGCCGCGGCTGCCCCCGACGGCGTCGACTGGGTCTTCACCGCCCGCGTCGCCGACCCGGGACAGCTTGAGCTCTACGTCGACGTGCTCAACCCGTTCGGCCAGATCGTGGCCATCGACGACCCCGAGACCCTCGACATCGCGTTCCTGAAGTCGAAGTCGATCAGCTTCCACTGGGAGCTGATGTTCACCCGCCCCATCGCCGGCGGCGACGGCCAGCTCGCCCAGCACCGCCTGCTGACCGACGTGGCCGCGCTGGTCGACGAGGGTCGGGTGCGCAGCACCGCCACCACCGTCCTGCGCCCGATCGACGCCGAGCAGCTCCGTGCCGCGCACCGGCAGGTCGAGAGCGGCCGCACCATCGGCAAGGTCGTGGTCGCCGCCCCGTGAGGCTCGTCCGGTGAGTTCCGCCCGGTGAGGTCCGCCCAGTGAGGCCTCAGGCGTCGACGACCTCGCGGTAGAGCGCCAGGTGCGCCCGCGCGGCCCGCTCCCAGGTGTAGGACCCGGCTAGGGCCTGCCCCGGGGCCGGGTCGCCGGGCGTGCGCAGCGCCGCAGCCAGTGCACCAGCGATCGCGGGGACGTCGGCGGCGAAGGACACGGTCGTGCCCAGGACCTCGCGCAGCACCGGCAGGTCACGGGCGACCACCGGCACCCCGGCGGCCAGCGCCTCCATCGCGGCGAGGCCGAAGCCCTCCTTGGTGGAGACGAACCCCAGCGCCGACGCCTCGGCCACCAGCGATGGCAGCGCCGTGTCCTCGACGGGTCCCAGCACCACAGGCTGCGTGCCGAGCTCCTCGGCGAGCTCGGCAGCACGCGCGTCGAAGGCCGCTCGGTAGTCGCGGTAGTCGAAGAGCGTCTCCCCGCCGCCGAGCACCAGCCGGACGTGGCCGAGGTCGGGCTGGGAGCGGACCATCGCGGCGTACGCCTCGAGCAGGTCCAGCGTGCCCTTGCGCGGCTCGATCCCGCCCAGCGCCAGGACGTACGGCGCACCGATGTGCCTGCGCCACCCCGCGCGTCCCTCGTGGTCGGTCGCGGCCGCGGCGAAGCGTGCAGCATCGACCCCGTTGGCGATGACCGCCGGCTCCAGCCCCCAGCCGCGACGCACCTCCTCGGCCACCGCGGCCGACACGCAGACCCGGGTGCTCGGCTCGACGACCGCCCGTTCGTGGCAGGCCACGAGCGCCGGGGTGGTGAACGTGTCGAGGTGGTGGATGGTGCGCACGCAGGGGAGTGCGGCGTTGGCGCTGATGCAGTCCTGGGCGTGCACGACATCGTAGCGGTCCCGCTCGGCGGCGAACGCGGAGCGCAGCACCTCGATCGAGCGCACGATGCGCTCCCCGACGTCCTCGCCGTCGACCTCGGGGAAGGGCACCGCCCGCACCCCCACCCGCGGGTCGACGGCCCGGAAGAACGTCGTGTCCCCACCCCGTCCCAGCGTCCAGACGTCGACGCTCTCGCCGAGCGCGGCCAGCGCCTCGGCGAGCGCGAGCGTGTGCACCACGCCGCCGCGGGGCTTGGTGGAGTAGGTGAGCAGGGCGATCCGCACGCCTCAGGCCCCCGGGACGTCGGCGTCGGCGGCCCGGAGTGCCACGTAGGCCTCGGGGGTGCGCTCGGCGAGGTGGTGCAGGACCCGGCGCGCCCGGACGACCTCGACCCCGGGGTCGAGCTCGGCGACGGCCAGCCCGCCCTTGGAGGAGGTGCGCGCCAGGACGTCACCGCCGGGGCCCACCACCTTGGCCTGCCCGAGGAAGCGCAGGCCGCCCATCACGCCGGTCTGGTTGGAGGAGACCCACACGACCTGGTTCTCCGCGGCGCGCGCGCAGTCGTAGAGGTCGAAGAGCCGGGACTGGCGGTCCTGCGGCAGCCGCGAGGCGCGGTCGGTGACCGACGCCGGCCAGGCCGACAGGCAGGCCAGCACGGTCGCGCCGTCCATCGCCAGCGTCCGGGCCGCCTCGGGGAAGGTCTTGTCGTAGTCGATGAGCATGCCGAGGCGGCCCAGCGGGGTGTCGAAGGCGCTGAAGGAGTCGCCGGCGTCGTACACGAGGGACTCGCCGGCGGGGCGGTGCACCTTGCGGTGCCGCCCCAGCACGCCCGACCCGTCGAGGCAGACCGCGGTGTTGAAGAGCCGGTGCTCGCCGTCGACCACCGTCTCCTCGGTGTAGCCCAGCGCCAGCACCATGTCGCCGGCCAGCGCGCGCACCCGCTCGATCTCCGAGGAGTCCTCGCACAGGCCCGGCGGCAGGCTCGTGGGATCGGGGCGCCGCAGGTCGGAGAGGTAGCCGCCCAGCGTGGCGTCCGGCAGCACCAGCAGCTGCACGCCGGCGGCCCGGGCGTCGGCGACGATGCCCGCGAGCTTGGCCAGGGAGCGCTCGATGTCACGGCCGAAGTGCGCGGCGACGGCGCCGATGCGCAGGACTCCCACAGCCGACCAACCTATCCGGCTAGCCGACCAGCGCGACCGACGAAGCGGTGAGCGCAGCGGGGATCGGGCCCGGCGAGACCCGCCGCGCCAGCGCGGCCGCCGACTCCGTCAGCGCCGGTCCGGTGCGCCCGGTGAGGTGCCCGGTCACGTGCTCGGCGTCCGCGGCGATGCCGAGGAAGCGCCCCGAGCCCCACGTGTGCAGCCACGGCAGCCCGAGGAAGTACAGCCCCGGCACCGACGTGACGCCACGGGTGTGGGTCGGGCGGCCGGAGCCGTCGAAGACCCCGGCGCGCACCCAGCGGTAGTCGGGCCGGTAGCCGATGGCCCACACGATGCTGGTGACGCCGGCCGCGGTCAGGTCGAGCGAGGTGGGGTCGGTCTCCGGATCCCACACGGGCTCGTACGCCGGAGCCGGCGGCGCGTCCACGCCGTGGGCGTCGATCCAGCGGTCGATGTCGCGGCAGATCGAGCGGTACACGTCGTCGGCGGCGTCCAGCGCGGCGCGCATCGTCGGGCGGAAGGCCAGCTCGGTGCCGCCGGGCGCGACGCCCTCGAGCAGCCCGTAGAGGTCCATCCCCTCGCGGGCGAACTGGCGCAGGTCGATGTCGCGTCCGCCGTCGCGGCCGGTGACGTAGTGGTTGGTCTTCTCGCGTGCTGTCGCGCCGCCGGGGTACTGCGCGACGCCGGTATCGTAGAGCCCCATCTCCGCCAGCCAGGTCATGCAGTCGCGGCCGCGGTGGAAGCGCGCCACCCGCGGGGCGTCGCCGAGGGCGAGGTGGACCCGGCGCCCCGCCAGGTGCAGGTCCTCGGCGATCTGGGCACCGGACTGGCCCGATCCGACCACCAGCACCTCACCGTCGGGCAGCTGGTCCGGGGAGCGGTAGTCGGCGGAGTGGAGCTGGGTGATGGCGGGCGACAGCGCCGGGGCCCAGGGCGGCACGATCGGCAGGTGGTAGCCGCCGGTGCACACCACCACCGCCTCGGCGTGCCAGGTCTCCGGGCCGTCGGGGCCCACCGCCTCGACGACGAACCCGCCGTCGCCGGACTCCGTCAGCGAGGTGACCCGGGTGTGCTCGCGCAGCGGCGGCCCGAAGGTCGGGGCGTAGCCGGCCAGCCACTCCACGACCTGGTCGCGGGTCATGAACCCGTCCGGGTCGGGGCCGGCGTAGGCGTAGCCGGGCAGTCGGCAGTGCCAGTTGGGGGTGACCAGGGTGAAGGCGTCCCAGCGGGTGTCGGCCCACTCGTGGCCGGCGGTGCCGGCCTCGAGCACGACGTGGTCGACGCCGTCGCGGACCAGGAACCAGCTGGTCGACAGGCCGGCCTGGCCGCCGCCGACGACGACGACCCGCGTGCGGCGGACCGTGGGCGGCCCCGAGCGGGGGACGGGGGCAGTGGTGGGTGCGGACATCTCAGGACTCCTGAGGCAGGGGCGGGTGGAGGCGGAGGACGGTCACGGTGGACGCGTCGGGGCAGGACGCGGCGAGCGCGTCGATGTCGGCGAGCGTCGCCGCCGCGGAGGTGCAGGCGAAGCCGAATCGGGCGCGTACGCGCTCGCTGGCGATGCCGAGGGCGGTGGCGGCCCGCTGGCGGAAGTCGTCGACCGGGTAGGTCGACCCGGCGGTGAGGTGGTCGTGGACCACCAGCGAGGGCGAGTAGTGGTCGACCACGCGACCGTCGGGCCAGCGCACGGAGAAGGTCATCTCAGGCACGGACGGCTCCCGCCATCGGGGCCGAGGTGACGGCGGAGTACGTCTCGGGGCGGCGGTCGCGCAGGTGGAACATCGCCCGTCGGGCGGTCTCGAGCGCGGCCGGTACGTCGAGCTCGGCGACCGCGAGGCCGGCCTCGGTCCCGGTGCTCGCCAGCACGTCGCCGCCGGGGCCGACGACCTTGGCGTGGGCGACGAAGCGGAGCTTGCCGAAGGTGCCGTGCTGGTTGGCGGCCAGCCAGACGACCTGGTTCTCCAGGGCACGGGCGGCGTCGAAGAGGTTGAAGCGCTGGGTCCAGCGGTCCTCGGCGAGCGAGGCAGCGCTGGCGGTGCGCGACGCGGGCCACGCGGAGATGCAGGCGATGACCTCGGCGCCGTCGACGGCCAGCGCACGGGCGGCCTCGGGGAAGGCCTTGTCGTAGCAGATCAGCGTGCCCAGACGACCCATCGGAGTGTCCACGCAGGCGAAGTCCGCGCCGGCCGAGTAGAACAGCGACTCGCCCAGGGGCTGGTGCACCTTGCGGTGCGCGCCCAGCACGCCGTTGCCGGTGACGACGGCGGCGGTGTTGTAGCGATCAGTGCCGTCGGACTCGCACAGGCCCACGACCACGGTCATCTCCCGCGCGATCTCGGCCACGCGCCGCAGCTCGGGACCGTCGAGGTCCATGACAGGGGGCAGGTCCTCGGGCTGCTCGTCGTGGCTGCCGTCGCGGCCGGCGCCGAGGACCGAGAGGTACCCGCCGAGGCAGGCTTCGGGCAGGGCGAGCAGGCCGACCCCGCGGGCACGGGCGTCCGCCACGAGGCGGCCGACCTGCGCGAGGTTGTCCTCGACGTCGCGGCCGAAGCCGGCACAGGCTGCGGCGACGGCGGTGCCGGGGGCGCCGGGGGTGGTGCTGGAGGTGCTGGTCATGAGGCGGTTCCCATTCCGGTGACGGTGGAGGTGACGGCGTCGGTGACGACGCCGTCGGGCCAGCGCAGGCCCACGCCCGAGCCGGTCTCGAGGTGGCCGCACACGGCGGTGGTGAGGTGGCGCGGCAGCAGATCGGTGTCGGGGGTGCCCGGGCTGTCGGCCTCGGCCGAGACGATGGCGAAGCCGGGGAAGCAGGTGAGCCAGTCGGCGGTCCCGGCCGCCGCCGGGGCGGGGACCGCTCCGACGTCGAGCACCGCCCGGCACCCGCTGGCCTCGGCGAGCATCCCGGTGCTGCCCACCAGGCCGCTCATGGAGACGTCCTTGGCGGCCGTCGGGGCCAGGGCGGGGACCACCGTCATCTGCGAGCGCAGCTGCTCGGGCGTCCGGTGCGAGGTCGAGTCCCACTGGGCGCCGGTGTAGCCGCGACGCCATGCACCCCCGAGGTCGGCGGTCACCCGCAGCCGGTGCCCTGCGCGGCCGCCGCCACCGGGCACCGGGGCGGACGTGCGACCCAGCGCCGTGACCGCGAGCTGGCCCGGGACCCCGAGCTGGGTGTGCCCGCCCAGGACCGGCACGCCCCAGGCCGCGGCGGCGTCGGTGAGGCCGCGCAGGACACGACGCGCGAAGGAGGCGTCGCGGGCGCCGACCGCGTCGAGGAGCCCGACGGGGGTCGCACCCATGGCCGCGAGGTCGTTGAGGTTCACCAGCACGCTGCACCACCCCGCCCACTCCGGGTCGCGCTCGACCATGGCGGGCAGGATCGCGTCGCAGGCGGCGACCATCTCGCTGCCCGGCACCGGTGCGGCGTCGTCGCCGACGAAGCCGCGCGGAGCACCGGCGGCGAGCTCGTCGAGCAGCAGCCCCAGCGGCGCCTTCGTCGCGTCGGCCAGCCGCTGGATGCGGGTGATCGGGAAGTCCACGACCAGGTGCGGGTGGCCGTGCCGCAGGGTCTCGTGGCGCACGCTCCACCCCAGCCGCTCGAAGAGCCGGCGGTGCTGGGCCTGGACCTCGGCGTCGAAGCGCAGCGCGCCCTGGGTCTCGGCCCGGGCGCAGGCCGCGCGCACCAGCGCGGCACCGACCCCGAGGTGCAGCCGCGCGTCGGACGCGACCGCCAGCCGGCTGCCCCGCCACCAGCCCAGGTCGCGCAGCGGCGGCGTGCCGTCGGGCGCCGGCGCCGGGTGGATGCGGACCCCACCGAGCAGCTCGCCGTCGCCGGCCAGCGCCACGAGCACCACGGTGCGGGGGTCGTCGTCGACGACGTCGGCGTCGGAGCCGGCGAAGAGTCCCTGCTCGGTGACGAAGACGTCGTGCCGCAGCCGCCGGTAGCCGGCCAGCTCGTGCGGCCCGGCCTCCACGACGACGTACGACGCGTCGCTGTGCCGGTCGTGCGGGGCGCTGCGCAGCGGTCCGGTGAGGACCGAGACGTCGAGGGTCATCTCAGGCCCCCTCGCAGGAGAGCGCCGAGCAGGCACCGCAGGCGGCGCAGCCGGCGGACTGGGCGGCGCCCAGCATCCCGGCGCGCCGCAGCGCCGCGCCCACGCGAGCGGTGACCGAGGCGACCATCCGGGCCTCGGGCGCCGGCACCCCGTCGACGTCGGTGGCCAGCGTGCCCGCCAGCGGGCGGAAGGGCACCACGAAGGGGTAGACGCCCATCTCGATCAGCTCGGTGGCCGCAGCGACGGTCTCGTCGGGGTCCTCGCCGAGGCCGAGGAGGAGGTAGGTGGAGACCTCGTTCCAGCCGAAGACACGGACCGCCTCGGCCCAGGCGGCGCGGTACTCGCTCATCGGGACCGAGCCCTTGCCGGGCATCCAGCGGCGGCGCACGTCGTCGTCGAGCGACTCGACGTGGATGCCGATGGAGCGGGCGCCCGCGTCGTACAGCTCCTGGATCGTGGCCAGGTCGCCCGGCGGCTCGCACTGCACCTGGATCGGCAGGTCGGGGAGCACCTCGCGGACCGCGCGGACGCAGCGGGCGAGGTGGGTGGCGCCGCGGTCGCGACCGTTGGAGGTGCCGGTCGTCATCACCATCTGCGTGATGCCGTCGAGGTCGTGGGCGGCCTTGGCCACCTCCGCGATCTGCGCGGGCGACTTCACCGCGATCGTGGAGCCCTGACGCAGCGACTCCTCGATCGCGCAGAACCGGCAGCGCTGGTCCTCGTCGTAGCGCACGCAGGTCTGCACGACCGTCGTCGCCAGCACGCGGGCCGAGTGCAGCCGGGCGATCTGCTCGTAGGGGACCCCGTCGGCGGTGGTGAGGTCGTAGAAGCGTGGGCGGGAGATCGTCTCCACGCCCAGGCCGGTGTCGGCGCCGTCGAGCAGGAGCTTGCCGCCGGCGAGGGTGTAGGGGCTGCGGGGGTTGAGGGGGATGGCCGCGCCGACTCCGTCGAGCAGCAGGTGCCCGTCGTCGCTCGGTCCGGCTCCGGCCCGGCGGGAGACCGGCGCGTCGGCGAGCCGGATCCCCTGGATCGCCAGGTCCACGCGGGTGACGCTGGCAGTGCGGTCAGGGCTGGTGGTGCTGGTCGGCGCGGCCATCTCAGCGCCTCAGAGGTTGTAGACGGAGTTGATGATCGCGCCCTTGTTGGCGAAGTGGATCACCGCGTCCTGGACGTCGAGCGGGTGGCAGGGGATGACGCCCTCGATGAGGTCCTCCTCGCGCTGGCCGTGCAGGGCCATGCCGAACCGGCAGCACAGCACGGTGCCGCCCTCGGAGATGAAGGTCTTGATGGCGTCGTTCATGTTCTGGTTGCCCGGGAAGGCCACGTCGCCGGTCGTCGGGAAGCCACGGGTGTCGGCACAGGCGAGGGCGCCGGGGCCGTAGAAGTAGAGCGTGGCGTCGAAGCCCTTGCGCAGCGCCCGGGTCGTCTGGAGGACGGCCACGAACGACACCGAGGACTCGTGCGGGATGCCGTGGACGAGGGTGAGCCAGGCCTGGCCCTCGCTGGCCTGGTAGTCGGGGAAGAGCTTGGTGGAGCCGTAGAGGTTGGTGCCCTTGCCCTGGGAGGGGTGGGGGATCTCGGCCTTGGACTTCTCCATCGCGGCGAGGATCTCGTCGTCGAACACGGACATGTGCATCTCCTGGTGTCTCTCGAGGGTGGGGTGGCGCAGCAGGTGGTGCTGGTCGGTGGTGCTGGTCGGGTGGTGCTGGTCGGTGGTGCCGGTCGGGTGGTGCCGGTCCTGCCTTCAGGACCCGTAGAGGGCCTCGAAGTTGCCCCGGAAGAGCGCGTCGGTGAGCTCGGGGTCGTCGGTGGCGGCGGCCAGCCGGGCGTGCTCGCCGGCGTGGTCGCCCCAGGGGGTGTCGGTCGCGAAGAGCACGCGGTCGTGGCCGATGCCGCGACGCTGGATCTCCTGGCACAGCCACGCCGGCGCGAAGCCGATGGCCCAGGAGGTGTCGGTGTAGACCTGCAGGCCGCGCTCGATCCAGTCGAAGAAGCGGCCGCCGATCAGCTTCATGTGCCCGCTCATGCCGCCCCCGAGGTGCACGAGGTGGATGCGGGTCGTGGCGCCGTAGGCCTCGACGAGCTTGCCGATCTGGTCGACGTCGCTGGCGGCGCCGGGTGAGGTGTGCACGTGCACGACGAGGCCCTTCTCGGCGGCGGTCGTGAAGATCCGCTCCAGCTCCTCGACGGAGTCCTCGGCGTCGACGGCGCCGCCGAGCAGGAAGCTGGTCTTCAGCGCCGCGACCCCCTCCTCGCCGGCCAGCGCCAGGGAGGCGGTGTTGCGGTCGTGGTCGCTGCCCTTGGGCGAGACCCACAGCCCGCAGCGGACCCGGTCGTCGGCCTGCGCGGCCTCGAGGGCCAGGTGATTGAGGCCGAAGGCCACGTCGGGGTCGGGGACGCCGTAGTTCGGCAGCACCAGCGCGCGCTCGGTGCGCTCGGCGTCGAGGTCGTCGAAGAGCCCGGCGACGGTCTCGCGGGCGGTGGTGTCGGGGCTGATCGGCGGGCCGCCGTAGAAGGGGTACGACGGCAGCCGGCCGATGTGCCGGTGGGCGTCGTGGGCGGCTGTGGGCATGGAAGAAGTCCACTCGCCGGGTGTTTCAGGTTGGTTCCGGCAGGAATACGGGGTGCTACCCGGTGTGTAAGTTCGCCGTTACCCCGACGGGCCTGCCGGCCGCCTGCGTGACGGGCCGATGTCGGAGGTCGGGCACCATGGCTCCCATGCCGCGGAACCCCCACGCCCGCATCGAGATCGACGCGCCCCTGGACCGGGTCTGGGAGGTCATGCTCGACACGGCGTCGTACGGCGAGTGGAACCCGTTCGTGCTGCGGGCCGACTGCGCGGCACCCCGGGTCGGTGAGCCGATCACCCTCCACGTGCGCTTCGCCAACGGCTCGACCGCCACGTCACCGGAGCGGATCACCGCGCTGGACGGCCCGACCACCGGCGAGGACGGGGTGCGCCGAGCGCTGCTGGCCTACCGCTACGAGGGCCTGCCGGCGAAGCTGAGGCTGGTGCAGGGCGTGCGCGACCAGCGACTCAGCCAGGCTCCCGGCGGGCCGACGATCTACGACACGGTCGAGCGGTTCTCCGGGCCGCTGGTGCGCCTCGCCGGCCCGGCACGCGTCGAGGACGGCTTCCGGCGGCACGCCCTGGCGCTGAAGGAGCGCGCCGAGGCGCGCCAGGTGTCATGACCGGGCACCGGCCCGGGGTTTGCCGAGCGGCCGGGCTGGCAAGACAGGGAGGGTGAGCCCGACCGACACGACCGCCGTGGACTTCCCACCCGTGGTCTACGTGCCCTGCACCCGGCACACCGCGGAGCCCGAGGAGCTCGAGGTCCGTTACCAGACCACGAAGGACGGGCGTCGCGCCGTGCTCGTCTACTCCGCCCTCGACCGGCTGCACCGGTGTTGCGGCGACGACCAGCCCTGGTTCCTGCTGCCCACCGAGCGGCTGCGCGCCCTGCACGAGCTGGACCCCTTCGACCTCGTGCTGATGGACCTGATGGTCCCCGAGGAGTCGCGGGCGGGGCTGCGCGCATGAGCGGCTTCCACCTCGACCCCGACGCCCTCCGCGCCGTCACCGACGGGCTCGCGGACGCCGCGACGACCTTCGACGACGCCGGACAGGGCGTGCCCACCTCCGCCGACGGCGGCCTGGCGGCCGGGCTGGTCGCCGACATCCTGCGCACCGTGGGTGAGGCCGGCGAGCAGCTCACCACCGATGCCGCCACCCTCGCCGGTGTCGCCGACCGCTGCAACGTCGACGTCGCGACCACCGACAGCGAGGTCGCCGGCGACCTCCTCACAGGAGCGCCATGAGCAGGGACACCCACCTCGCCGGATCGCCCGCCGACCTCGACCGCGTCGCCACCTGGCTCACCGACGTCGTACCCGCCACCAGCACCTTCGGTGACGAGGTCTACGGCGCCCGCTCGGCGACGGGGTCGGCCTGGGAGTCCGAGGCCGCCACCGCCTTCGCCGCCCAGCTGCGCACGCTGGGCGCCGCCGCCGACGGGACCACGACGGCGGTCCGCACCGCCTCCGCGGTGGTCGCCGACCTGGCCGCCGCGCTGAGGACCGCCCAGGACGAGATGCGGCGGGCGCGGCAGATCGCGCGCGAGGGCGGGCTCGCCGTGACCGGCACCGTGATCCAGCCGCCCGGGCAGGCCCCCGCGGCGGTGCCGGCGCTGCCGCCGGACGCGACCCCGGCGGAGGTGGCGCGTCACGACCAGGGGACGGCCGCGCTGACGGCGTACGAGCGGGAGGTGACGGCGTGGAACGACGCCGTGGCCGTCGCGGATGCCGCCGACCGTGACTGGGAGCAGGCGGTCGCCGACGCGACGCTGACCTGGCAGGAGTCCGGCAAGGACATCGCCGCCCTGCTGCAGGACCTCTTCTCCGGCTCGGCCGAGGAGTTCCTCAAGATCAAGGTCTCCCGCTACTTCAGCGACGCCACCGACGTGTGGCGGCAGCAGTCGCAGGTCTGGCGCGAGATCGCCGACTCCTACGTGCGCGACGGCCGCTTCGTGGGCACGGATCCCGACGACTACTACCGGGCGCTGCGCAACATCGACGAGATGGACGACCTCGCCCGCAACGCCGAGCTCAACGGCGGGCGGGTGGCGACCAACGTGAGCCGCGGGTTCCTCGCGCTGGGCGTCATCGCCACCGGATACGGCATCTACGACGACATGGCCAACGGCGGCGAGTCCGCCGAGCAGGCCACCACCTCCAACGTCGGCGGCTTCCTCGCCGGCATGGGCGCGGGTGCCGCCTCGGGCGCTGCCGCCGGTGCGATCGCCGCCTCGATCGTGCCCGGAGCCGGCACCGCCGTCGGAGCGGTGGTCGGCACCGTCGTGGGCGCCGGCGTGGGCATCGTGACCTCGGGTGCCATCGACTCGATGTGGGAGAACGGCGTGGAGGACCTCGGCGACGTGGGCGAGGCGATCGGCGACGGCTGGGACGAGCTGGTCGACACCGGCGAGGCGATCGGTGACCTCGGCGGCGACGCCGTCGACGCCGTCGGCGACGGGATCAGCGACGCGTGGAACTCGGTGTTCGGATGAGCGGCCACCCGACCCGGCCCCCTCGTCGGGCCACCGGGGCGAGGCGTCGCGGCCTCGTGCGGACCCTGACGGCCGTCAACGTCCTCGTCGGCCTCGGCGTGCTCGCGGCCGGAGTCCTCGCCCCCTGGCCCTGGCAGGCCCGGGTGTGCGTGGCGATCGTCGGGGTCGGCCTGCTCGGCAACGCCCTCCTCGCCGCCCGGGAGTGGTCGGGCTCCGCGCGGTGGGGCGACCGCGTGACCACCCGCGGGAGCACGACTGTCATCGCCTACGACCGGGTGCCGGCGTACGCCGCCGCCTGGGGTGCCGGCTGGACCACCCTGGTCGCGGCGCTCGGCACCGTGCTCGGCGTGGCCGCCGGGAGCGTCGGCCTCGCGCTGGTGCTCGGGCTGCCGTTCGTCGTGCTCTTCGGTCTCGTGCTGATCGACTCGGTCCTCGCGCTGTCGCGGGGCGCCGAGGTGGTCGCCGACCGGGAGCGCCTGACGGTGCGGTCGTGGAACACCGAGACCTCGCTCGCCTGGGACGACGTCGAGCGCGTGGGTCCTGACGTGACCGGGGGCAGGGCCGTCCTGGCGGTCACCGGCTACACGGCGACGACGAGCTGGACCGGGCGTCGGTTGCCGCACGCCTGGCCGCGGGGCGCCCGCCTGGTGCCCGGTCGCCTCGAGGTCGACTCGCGCGCCGTGGAGCCGCACTCACCGTGGTTGCTGTCGGTGCTCCGGGACTGGGCCGCCGACCCGGCGCGGCGCTCCGAGATCGGGACCGCCGATGCCGAGCGCCGCCTGCGTCAGTCGGTCTGACGTCCCCCCGCGCCCGGCGGGGGCACCCGGTCGGGCGAGCGTGGGCCCGGCTCGGCCGGGCACCCTGGTCGAGGTGACCCGCTTCGACTTCGAGTTCGCCCCGGCGTACCGGCTGCCCGCCCTGGCCCTCGGCATCACCCCGCGCACCGCGTGGGTGGAGGTCGACGAGACCGAGCTGCGCGTGCGCTACGGCCCCTGGCGGTTGCGTACGCCGCTGGACAACGTCTCCTCCGCGCAGCTCTCGCCCGGGCCGTTCCGCTGGTACCGCACCGCGGGGCCGCCGCACCTGTCGCTGGCCGACAAGGGCGTCAGCTTCGCGACCAACGGTGCCGGCGGGGTCTGCGTGCTGTTCCACGAGCCCGTCAGGACCCTCGACCCCACCGGACGCCTCCGGCACCCCGGCGCGACCCTGACGGTGCAGGACCCGGCCCGGCTCCAGCAGGTGCTGGAGGAGCGGGCCGGGTCCTGAATCTGTGGCGCACTCCGCCGCTGCCCCTGCCCACCCGGCCGGGCGGGTGTCGGCCGGCACGCACCGGGTACCCGCACCCCATGGCTGATCCAGACCCCTCCCGGACGTGCCGGGAGCTGCTCGAGCGCGACGGCCGCACCTACGCCGAGGAGGGCGAGGTGGGGCTGCGCGACGAGCCTGCCCCGCTGTACCGCCTGCTCGTGCTGGCCACCTTGGCCTCGACCCGCATTCGGGCCGAGGTCGCGGCCGCTGCGGCGCGCGAGCTCTGGGCGGCCGGCTTCACGACCCCGCAGCGGATGCGGGACTCCACATGGCAGCAGCGGGTCGACGCGCTCGGGCGTGGCGGCTACCGACGCTACGACGAGAGCACCGCCACGGCCCTGGCCGAGGGAGCCGAGGTCGTGCGCGACCGGTGGGACGACGACGTCCGCACCGTGCGGGAGCGATGCGCCGGCTCCGAGGAGGTGGCGGAGGAGGTGCAGGCGGTGCCTCGCCTGGGGCCGGTGGGAGCAGGCATCTTCGTGCGCGAGGTCCAAGCCATGTGGCGGGACCTCGAGCCCTACCTGGACGGCCGGGCGGCCGACGCCGCCGCGGCCGCAGGGCTGAGCCGGCAGCCGGACCGACTGGCCGCGCACGTCCCGGACGGCTCCTTCGTCGCCCTGGCGGCAACGCTCGCGAGGCTCGGGCCGGGCGGGGTCGAGGCCCGATGAGCCGCACGGAGACGGCGCCCCTGGTGCCCCGCCGCCTGGCGTCAGCGACGTTGGTCGTCCTGTGCCTGCTGGTGCTGGCGGTGGGGACCTGGCTGCTGGGCAGGGTCCTGATGGCGGTGCCCTCGGTGACGGCGGCGCTGCTCGCCGCACTCCTGCTCACCGCGCTCACCCGCCCGATGACCGTCTGGCTCAGCCGCCGGTTGCCGACCTGGCTGGCCGCGCTCACCACGCTGGTCACCGGCGTCGCCGTGATCGTCGGCATCCTCGCACTCGTCGTCGACCGGGCGCTGGCGCAGACCGAGGACCTGCAGAAGGCGGCGTCCCAGGCCCTCGCCGACGTGGAGCAGGCGCTGGTCCGCTCCTCGCTGCCGGTCACGGAAGGGCAGCTGACCGACCTCGAGGACCGGGCCCGTGAGGGGTTGCCGTCGCTGCTCCCGGGGCCGGCGGCCGCCGCCACCGGGGCCGTCCAGGTGCTCGGTGGCATCGCGCTGGCCCTCTTTGTCTGGTTCTTCCTGCTGCGTGACGGGCCGCGATGGTGGCAGTGGGCGATGCGCTGGGTCCCGTCCCGGCGCCGCGAGGCGGTCGCCGAGGGCGGCGACGCGGCCTGGGACGTGCTCACCCGCTACGTCCGCGGCACGGTCGTGGTCGCCACCATCGACGCGGTCGGCGTCGCGGTGGCGCTGCTGGTCCTCGGCGTGCCGATGGTGACCTCGCTGGCCTGCCTGGTCTTCCTCGGGGCCTTCGTGCCCATCGTCGGGTCGACGGTCGCCGGCACGCTCGCCGTCGCCGTCGCGCTCGTCTCCCAGGGGCCGCTGGTGGCGCTGCTGGTGGTGCTGGCGGTCATCGCGGTGCAGCAGGTCGAGGGCAACCTGCTCCAGCCGCTGGTGATGGGACGCGCCCTGCACCTGCACCCGGCGGCCGTCGTCGTCGCCGTCGCGCTCGGAGCCAGTGCGGCGGGTGTCATCGGCGCCGTGGTCGCCGTCCCGGTCGTGGCCGTCGCCACGCGCCTGGCCGAGCAGGTGCGGGACCGGCCGGCCTGAGCCGGGGTCAGTCGGGAGCGGGCCTCAGCCGGGCAGATCGACGTTGTGCCGGTGCAGCCAGCCCACGAGTTGGCGGGCGCCGCTGGTGGTCGGGAGGATGCCGTGCTCCAGCGTCGGCGGCAGGCCGGACCCGGCGGGGCGCACGTGGCGCACCCACTCCCCGTGGGTGGTCAGGCCCAGGCCGACCTCGTGGGTCGGGTCGGTGTCGTCGGGCTCGAGGGTGATCAGCCAGAAGCGAGTGTCCTCCGCCTCGTGGCGCCGGCCCCGGAGCCAGCCGCCGCTCGCGACCCGCACGGTCGCGCCGACGCTCGGCTGCACGCCCCGCGCGCGGACCAGGTCCGCCAGGTGCTCGGGAGTCTCGGTCAGGCGGGTCGCGGCCACGTCCTGGTCGGCCGCGATCGCGCGGGCCTCACGTCGCGCGTCGGCCGTCTGGCCCTCGCACGCCGCGCACCAGTCGGTCGTGGGCACGCCGCGCCGGAAGCCGCGGTGGGCCGCGCAGAAGGACATCCGGTCCTCGGCGCACCGGCCCACCGTCGTACCCCGGCAGCGGGAGCCGAAGGCGTCGAAGAGCTCGCAGCGACTGGACATGTGAGAACCATAGGAAGGCGGGCGCCCGACCTGAGGGGTTCGCCGGAACTGTGGGTGGCTTGTTACCCGTGCACGGCCGGTGGTCAAGACCACCCGCCGGTCAGCGCCCGCCGTCAGCGACCCGCGGTCGAGGCCCGCGCCACCAGCTCGGGCGTGAACAGCACCTGCTGGTGCCGGTGGTCGGCGTCGGAGGCCTCGGAGAGGACCAGCTCGGCGGCGGTGCGGCCGAGCAGGTGGCGCGGCTGGCGCACCGAGGTGAGGGGGACGGCCGCGGCGGCGGCGAACTCGATGTCGTCGTAGCCGACGATCGCGAGGTCCTCGGGGACGGAGCGACCCGTGCTGATCGCGTGCTGGAGCAGGCCGAGCGCGAGCAGGTCGTTGGCGCAGAAGGCGGCCGTGGGCCGGCGTCGCGCGGCGAGCCCGGCCAGTCGGGCCCCCGCCTCGCGTCCCTCGGGGACGACGAGCTGGTCGGTCTCGAGCACCACGAGGTCCTCCTCGGGCCGGCCCGCGTCGACCCACGCCTCGCGCGCGCCGCGGAGCCGGTCGCGCACCTGGCCGATCGAGACCGGGCCACCCACGAACGCCAACCGCTCGTGCCCCAGGTCGAGCAGGTGCTCGACCGCCAGGCGTCCTCCGAGGACGTCGTCGACCGCGACCGAGCAGAAGGCCTCGTCGTCGCGGGTGCGGTCCACGATGACGACCGGGGTGCCGCGCGCGGCGAGGTGATCGAGGAACGCGGCGTGCGGGTCGACCGGGGTGACCAGGACCCCCTGCACCCGCTGCTGCTCCAGCAGCTCGACGTGCGCCCGCTCGCGCGACTCGCGGTTGGCGGAGTTGCACAGCATCACCGTGAGGACCTGCTCCTCGGCGGCCGACTCGACGCCGAGTGCGACGTCGGTGAAGAACGGGTTGCCCGCGTCGAGCATCACGTAGGCCAGCGTCCGACTGGTGCCGGCCCAACAACGTCGCGTACGGCGCGGCCAAGGCCGACCAGGCCCACCAGGTGCCTCGCGCATCCGCGAGCTGGCCGTCGAGGCCGGCGAGCCGGTGCCGGCCAAGCCCATGGAGGTCACCCGCTGCGTGCTGGACTCCCTGGCTCTGGCCTACCGACGGCTCCTGCGCACCGCGCTGGAGCCCGCCGGCCGCGAGGTCGACGTCGTGCACGTCGTGGGTGGCGGGTCGCAGAACCACCTGCTGTGCCAGCTCACCGCCGACGCCACCGGTCTCCCCGTGCTCGCCGGGCCCTCGGAGGCCGCCGCCCTGGGCAACGTGCTGGTCCAGGCCCGCGCGCTGCTGAAGGAGCAGGGCAGCACCGACCTGGGCAGCACCGAGCTGGCCGACCTGGCCGCGATGCGGTCGCTGATCCGGCGTACCCACGAGCTGCACCGCTTCGAGCCCACGCCCGCCGCGCGTGGCGGCGCCGACTGGGACGCGGCGGAGGGGAGACTGGCCAGGTGAAGGTCGCGCTCTCGGTCACCTGCGTCAACGACGCGATGTTCCCCGACGTGGGGAAGGCGGTCGTGCGGCTGCTGCGCCGGCTCGGCTGCGAGGTCGACTTCCCGCGCGCCCAGACCTGCTGCGGGCAGCCGATGGTCAACACCGGCTACCTCGACGAGGCGGTCGGCGCGGTGCGCACCTACGTCGACGCGTTCGCGGGGTACGACGCCGTGGTGACGCCCTCGGGGTCGTGCGCCGGGTCCGCGCGGCACCAGCACGCGATCGTGGGCCGCCGCGCGGGCGAGACCGGGTCGGACCCGGGGCTCGCCTCGGCCGTGGCCGCCGCTGCTCCGACGTACGAGCTGACCGAGTTCCTCGTCGACGTGCTGGGCGTGACCGATGTCGGTGCGTACTTCCCGCACACCGTGACCTACCACCCGACCTGCCACAGCCTGCGGATGCTCGGGGTGGGCGACCGGCCGCTGCGGCTGCTGCGCGAGGTGCGCGGGCTGCGGCTGCGTGAGCTGCCCGCGGCCGACCAGTGCTGCGGCTTCGGCGGCACGTTCGCGGTCAAGAACTCCGACACCTCCGTGGCGATGGGCGCCGACAAGGCCAGGCACGTCCGCTCGACCGGCGCCGAGGTGCTGGTCGCGGGCGACTCCTCGTGCCTGATGCACGTCGGCGGCGTGCTGTCGCGACAGCGCTCCGGCGTCCGGACCGTGCACCTGGCCGAGGTCCTGGCCGCGACGGAGGATGACTGATGAGCCGCACGTTCGTGGGGATGCCACCGTTCCCGTCGGCTGCACGGGAGGCGCTGGGGGACACCCAGCTGCGCCACAACCTCGCGCACGCGACCGGGGTGATCCGTGACAAGCGGGCTCGGCTGGTCGAGGAGCAGGGCGACCTGTGGGAGCCGCTGCGCCTGGCCGGTGCCGCGGTCAAGCAGCGGGCGTTGGACGACCTGGCCACCCACCTCGAGCAGCTGGAGGCCTCGCTGACCGCGGCCGGCGCCACGGTGCACTGGGCGCGCGACGCCGAGGAGGCCTGCCGGGTCGTGGCGTCGGTGGCGCGCTCGCACGGCGTCGACGAGGTCGTGAAGGTCAAGTCGATGGCGACCGCCGAGATCGAGCTCAACGAGCACCTGGAGGCCGACGGCATCGCCGCCTGGGAGACCGACCTGGCCGAGCTGATCGTCCAGCTCGGCGAGGACCTGCCCTCCCACATCCTGGTGCCCGCGATCCACCGCAACCGCGCGGAGATCCGCGAGATCTTCCTGCGCCGGATGGCGGCGGTGGGACGTCCGGCGCCGGTGGACCTGACCGACGAGCCGGAGGTGCTGGCCGCCGCGGCGCGCGAGCACCTGCGGGAGAAGTTCCTGCGGGCCAAGGTCGGTGTCTCGGGCGCCAACTTCGCCGTCGCCGAGACCGGCACGCTGGTCGTCGTCGAGTCCGAGGGCAACGGCCGGATGTGCCTGACCCTGCCCGAGGTGCTGGTCAGCGTCGTCGGCATCGAGAAGGTCGTGCCGACCTTCGCCGAGCTCGACCCGCTGCTGCGGCTGCTGCCGCGCTCCTCGACCGGCGAGCGGATGAACCCCTACACCTCGATGTGGACCGGGCCCGCCGCGCCCGACGGCACGGCCGACGGTCCGCAGGAGGTGCACGTGGTGCTCCTCGACAACGGCCGCACCCGCGCGCTGGCTGACGACACCGGCCGGCAGGCGCTGCGGTGCATCCGCTGCTCGGCGTGCCTCAACGTGTGCCCGGTCTACGAGCGCACCGGTGGCCACGCGTACGGCTCGGTCTACCCCGGCCCGATCGGTGCGATCCTCAACCCGCTGCTCACCGGCACCGGAGTGGACGAGCAGACCGACTCGCTGCCCTACGCCTCCACGTTGTGCGGTGCCTGCTTCGAGGCCTGCCCGGTGCGCATCGACATCCCCGAGGTGCTGGTGCACCTGCGCTCGAAGGTCGTCGACGGCCACCGCGGCGACCGCCCCCCGAAGGCGGAGACGGTCGCGATGAGGGCGGCCGGCTGGGCGTTCGCCGACGCCTCGCGTCTGGGACTGGTCGAGAAGGCGTCCGGACTCTCGGGCCGCGTGCTCGCCCGCCTGTCGCGTACGACGCTGCCCGGGGGTCGCCCGGCCGCCGGTCGCCTCCCGGGGCCGGCCGCGGCGTGGACCGGTGCGCGCGACCTCCCCGCCCCGCCCGCGGAGTCCTTCCGGGGCTGGTGGGACCGCACTGACGGCGGCCGGGCCGAGGGGGAGCGGTGAGTCCTCAACCCTTCTTCCGCACTCCTCGGTTGACCATCCACCGCCGGGCCGCGGTCGCGCCCGGGGGCGGTGAGTCCTCAACGTTCCCGGGCCGCGGTTCGGTTGACCACGCACCGCTCCCCGCAGACAGGAGACAGCCATGAGCGGCCGGACGCCAGCCCGCGACGAGATCCTGGGGCGGGTGCGGTCGGCGCTGGCCGGAGTCGAGCCGACCCACGAGGGTGGCCGCGGCGGACCTGCCGGGGCACCTGGCGGGACTGTTCGCGCCGACCGAGCGTGTCGTCGTACCCCCGGGCCTGGACGGCGACCTCCTCGCCGCCGTCCCCACCCCGGTCGCCGACGCCCATCCCACCGGCAGCGGCCTCACCGCAGCCGACCTCGACGCCACCGACGCGGTGCTCACCACCGCGACCGTCGGGATCGCCGAGACCGGCACCATCGTGCTCGACCACGGCCCCGGCCAGGGGCGCCGCGCGCTGACGCTGGTGCCCGACCGGCACGTGTGCGTGGTGCGCGCCGACCAGGTGGTGCCCGACGTGCCGGACGCGATGGCTCCGCTCGGCGGGTCGATCGCCGCGGGCCGCCCGCTGACCTGGATCTCCGGGCCCAGCGCCACCAGCGACATCGAGCTCACCCGCGTCGAGGGCGTCCACGGCCCACGGACGCTGCACGTCGTCCTGGTGGAGTGATCCCGCGGACGCCCGCCCGCGGGAGGGGAGACGGCGGTACGTTGCCCGCACTCATCCCCTGACAGGAGTCGCCATGCCCACCTACACCCGCCAGTCCACCGTCAACGAGCTCGCGGCCACGGTGCCGGGCAAGGCGTTCAAGGCGATGATCCTGCGCCAGCTCCCGCCGACCAGCACCGAGAAGGAGCGCAAGGAGCTCGAGGAGCTGACCCTCGGGCTCCCGCTGGAGACGCTGGTCGAGATGTCGGAGGGCAAGCTCACCTGGGGCATCGCCGACTCGCTGATCGACCTGGCCAACGGCAAGCCGCACCACCTCGTGCCCCGCGTCGCAGGCGCCGGCGCCGGGCTGGTCAAGAAGGTCAGCAGCAAGATCCGCCCCTGACCCGGTCCGATCGCGCCGAGCCGGCGTGTCAGCGGCTGATGGGCCTGGTGCGGCGCGCGGTCCACGACGACGCGGCCATCACCCGGGTCGACCCCGCCGTGCGCGGCGCCTACCTGCGCCGGATCGGAGCCGACGCCGACTGACGTTCAGGCCTCCAGACCGCGGAACAGCAGGTCGGCGACGCCCTCTGCGAGCGTGTCGGGGTCCAGCGAGCCGTCGGGGGAGTACCAGTCGACCAGCGAGTTGACGGTGCCGAACACCAGCCGGCTCACGACCCCCGGCGGCAGGTCGGAGCGGAGGCTGCCTTCGGCCACCGCGTCCGCGACCAGGCGGGCCAGGTCGTCGTCGATGCGGCGCCGCCGGGCGAGCGCGGCGACTTCGAGCTCGCTGTTGCCGCGCACGCGCAGCAGCAGCGTCACGGCCGGGCGGTGGGCGGCGAGGATGCGGACCGCAGCGACGACCGTGTCACGCAGCCGGTCGTGCGCCGATCGTCCGTCGTCGGCCCGGGCGGCCTCGCCCACGGCGGAGTCGAGCCCCGCGAGGGCCTCGTCGAGCGCCGCACCGAGCAGCGACTCCTTGCTCGGGAAGTGGTGGTAGACCGCCGACTTGGTGACGCCGAGCGAGCCGGCCAGGTCGCTGATCGACGTGGCGTCGTACCCCTGCGCGATGAAGAGCTCGATCGCCGCCCGCAGCACCGCCTCCCGGTCGTGGCCGGGACGGCCGCGCCGCCGGGCAGGTGCGGACGTCGGGGTCTGCGCCGCGGTCGGCGAGTGAGGCATGCCCCGATCCTGGCAGAGCAGCGGTCGCGCGCCCGCCTCGTGTGGTCCAGTGCGGTCGATGGACCGCGCTCAGTCACACGAGGCGGAGGCCGGCGGGGTCGTCAGACCAGCGCCTTGCCGGTGCGGAGTCGCCGACGCATGTCCATCAGCAGCACGTTGAACGGGAAGATCCGCGCCTGCGTGGGCAGTGCGCGCTCGATCCGACCGAGGCGGCGCATCAGCCTGTCGAAGCGGGCCTGCATCTCGTCGTTCCATGGCAGGCCCAGCTGCTCGCGGAACTCCTGCGGCAGGAAGCCGGTGGTGACGAAGACGTTGAACGGCGCGAGGCGGCGGCGCATCCGGCGCGGGAAGTTCTGCAGGGTGGTCAGGCGCAGCAGGAAGTCGCGCACGTCGGGGTCGATGTGCACCTCCTTCAGGCCCTCCTCCCAGTACTCCGCGAACGCGGCCCGGTCCTGGGGCCACATCTCCGCTGGCACCTGCAGCGAGGTGCCGAAGCGGGCGCAGTGCGCGTAGAGCGCGTCGGCGGTCTGCTCGTCGAGCGGGCCGTGCATCTTCTCGATCATGTCGACGGTGCCGTAGTAGAGGCAGGCGGCGACCCACAGCTGCAGCCGCGGGTCCATCGCGCGGTACTGCACGGGCTCGTCGGGGGTGGAGACGACCTGCGCGTGCTGGCCGTTGACCGCCTTGCGGAAGGCCGTGCGGTCCTCGTCGGTGCCGAGCATGGAGACCGCGAGGTAGGTGAAGGTGGTCCGCGCGCGCTTGATCGGGTGCAGCATCGCCGAGCCGTCGTGGACGCGGGAGTTCATCACGCCGTACCCCACGCCAGGCCAGCTGAGCTGCAGGATCACGTTGGCGGGCCCGGCCATCCGGCTGCCGATGCCCGAGAGGTGGCGGCGCATGTCGAAGCCGGCGGGGACGGGGACGTCCCGGGCGACGCGCGCGCCACCGGGCGTGGTGGCGGGGCTGTGGTCGGGGCTGGTCCCGGCGGGGGCGCCGGACGCGGCGACGGTCTCCAACGTGCTCATGCGCAGCATCGTACGCCGTTGTTGGCACCCTGCCAACAGGTTGGTGCTCCCGCTGGACCGTCCCGCTCCGCCACACTGGTCCGGTGCTGGACCGACTCTCCCGACGCGCCTACGCCTCGCTGGGCTCGCGCTACCCCGTGGCCGTGGTCGGCGTCGGGGTCGTGGAGACGGTCTTCGTGGCCGTCGTGTCGGTGCTCGTCCTGGGGCTCTTCTTCCGGCCCGACCTCGGTGCGGTGCTGGCCGTGGCCGGGCTCGCCGCCCTCCTGACCGCGACATCCGTGTCGCTCGCGGCCTGGCGGGCCCGCGACGAGCGCTGCCGGCTCGGGGACTGGATGCGGCTCTCCCGCCCCACGCCCCGCGAGTCGGTGGAGGCCTGGGACATCGCCACGACCCTGACCCTCGAGCAGTACCGCCGCTCCTCGCCCGTGGTCATGGCCGTCTCGATCGTGCCCACAGCCGTGGCCGCCGCGCTGCTCTGGGACATCGGGTGGACCGGGCTGCTGGCGGTGACGCTGGCCGGGGTGATCCCGGGGCTGTACGCCACGGTCCTGTCCTACTCCCTCGGCGAGCGGCTGCTGCGGCCGGTCGTCGAGCACGTCGCCTCCGAGCTGCCCGACGACTTCTCCTTCGAGGCGCGCGGGCTGCCGCTGCGCAAGCGGCTGATGCTCGCGGTCCCGGCGTACACCACCACCTCGGCGGTGCTCGTGGGCGGTCTCGTGGGGCTGGGGGTCGGCGAGGGCTCGCCGTCCTCGCGGCTGCTGCTGACCGTGGTGCTCTCGCTGGGCATCGGGCTCTTCATGTCGCTGGAGCTCACCGGGCTGCTGTCGGGCAGCATCACCCGGCCGCTGCTGGACGTTCGCGAGCAGCTGGCCCGGGTGCGCGACGGCGACCTCACCGCCCGGGCGCCGGTGGTGAGCAGCGACGAGCTCGGCGAGCTGGCCCGTGACTTCAACACGATGGCGCGCGGCCTGGCCGAGCGCGAGGAGCTGCGCGAGCACTTCGGCACCTACGTCGACCGCGAGATCGTCCGCCTGATCCTCGCCGGCCAGGTGCCGCAGGAGGGCTTCGAGGTCGAGGTGTCGGTGCTCTTCGTCGACGTCCGCGGGTTCACGAGGTACGCCGAGTCCGTCCCCGCGCCGCAGGTGGTCGAGACGCTCAACGGTCTCTTCGCCGAGATGGTGCCGGTCGTCGAGGCCTTCGGCGGTCACGTGGACAAGTTCATCGGCGACGGCCTGATGGCCGTCTTCGGCGCCCCCGAGACCCAGGTCGACCACGCCGACCGGGCGCTGGAGGCCGCCCGGATGATCGTCGACGCCGTCCACCTCGGGAGCACGGGCCTGCGCGTCGCGGCCGGCATCAACTCGGGCCGGGTCGTCGCCGGTCCGATCGGCGGCGCCGGGCGGCTGAACTTCTCGGTGATCGGCGACGTGGTCAACGTCGCCGCCCGGGTCGAGGCTGCCACCCGAGAGACGGGCGACGACGTGCTCGTCACCGCCGATACCCGAGCCCTGCTGACCCGCTCGCACGAGCTCGTGTCGCGTGGCGAGGTCACCGTCAAGGGCAAGAGCCGGCCCCTCGAGGTGTGGGCACCGCTCACCACGTCCTCGTGGGACACCGACACCGACGGCCAGGTGGTGACCGGCGCCTGAGCGCGGGCCACCACCCGGCCCCCCGGTCCGGGGCGCCCGGTCCGGGGCGCCTTGTCAGCGCTCGAGCATCGACTCCATCAGGTCGATCTCGGCGCGCTGGCTCTCGATGATCGACGCGGCGAGGTCGAGGGTCCCCTGGTGCTCGCCCTCGTCCAGCTCGGTCTCCGACATCTCGATCGCGCCCTCGTGGTGCTCGATCATCATCTGCAGCCACATCCGCTCGAAGACCGTGCCCTCGGCTCCGTCCAGCTCGGCGAGCGCTTCCTCGCTCATGGCGCCGAGCATGTCGCCCATGTGCTCCATGTCGTCCATGTCCATCCCGTCGCCGCCCATCATCCCCATGCCGTCCGAGGTGTCGGGCACGGGCTGGTCCCACTCCTCGAGCCAGCGGCTCATCTGCTCGATCTCGGGGGTCTGGGCCGCCTCGATGTCGGCCATCAGCTGCTCGGCCTCCGGCGTCAGGTCGCGCCCCTCGGCCATGTCGACCATGCGCAGCGCCTGGGCGTGGTGGGGGATCATCTCGGTGACGAAACGGACGTCGGCGGCGTTGTGATCGGCTCCCTCGGGCACGGCGGCGCCCGGTTCGGAGT
>NZ_LUPI01000076.1:0-23819 GCF_001627265.1 Nocardioides sp. REDSEA-S30_B4
ACCACGGTGGTGGACGGCTGGTCGGTCGAGCCTGTCGAGACCTTCAGCCCCAGCGCCGCCCGCAGCCCGGGGACGGCCTGCTCCTGGCCGCCGAAGACCTGCGCGGCGCGCAGGATCGCGAGCACCAGGTCGACCCGGGCCTCACCGTCCGGGGCCTGGCCGAGCACGTGCAGGCCGTCGCGGATCTGGGCGTCCTTGATCTCGCAGAGCCAGCCGTCGACGTGGAGCAGGAAGTCGTCGAACTCCTCGTCCTCGGGGCGCTCGTCCAGGCCGAGGTCGCGGTGCATCTCGGCGGCCTTCATCAGCTGCCAGATCTCGCCGCGGATCGCCGGCAGCTTCGCCGGGTCCATCGCGGCGATGTTGCCGTGCTCGTCGAGCAGCTGCTCGAGGCGGGCGATGTCGCCGTACGCCTCGGCGCGCGCCATCGGCGGCACCAGGTGGTCGACGATCGTGGCGTGCGCGCGGCGCTTGGCCTGCGCCCCCTCGCCGGGGTCGTTGACCAGGAACGGGTAGACCAGCGGCAGGTCGCCCAGCACGGCGTCGGTGGCGCATGCCGCGGAGAGCGCGGCGTTCTTCCCGGGCAGCCACTCCAGCGAGCCGTGCTTGCCGAGGTGGACCAACGCGTGCGCGCCGAAGCCGCCGGTCTCCTGCGCCGCCTCCAGCCAGCGGTAGGCCGCGAGGTAGTGGTGGCTCGGGGCGAGGTCGGGGTCGTGGTAGATCGCGACCGGGTTCTCCCCGAAGCCGCGCGGCGGCTGGATCAGCAGCACGACGTTGCCGGCGCGCAGCGTCGCCAGCACCAGCTCCCCGTCGTCGTTGCGGAACAACGTGCCCGGCGCGGGACCCCAGGCCTCCTCGATCCCTGCTCGCAGGCCCGCGTCGAGGTCGGCGGTCCACGCGGCGTACTGCTCCGGCGTGATCCGCACGTGCGCCTCGGTGAGCTGGGCAGTGGTCAGCCACTCCTCGTCCTGGCCGCCCGCGTCGATGAGTGCGTGGATGAGCGCGTCGCCCGCCTCGGCGTCGGTGCACGCGGGGTCCTCGGCCATCGCCAGGACCCGGCTGACCACCGCGTCCGGGTCGTCGAGCCCGAGGTCGTAGCCGGCGTCGCGCAGCCGGCCCAGCAGCCGGACGGTGGAGACAGGCGTGTCCAGACCGACGGCGTTGCCGACCCGGCTGTGCTTGGTGGGGTACGCCGAGAGCACGAGCCCCAGTCGGCGCTCGGCCGGCGGGACGTGGCGCAACCGGGCGTGGTTGACCGCGATCCGCGCGACCCTCCGGCAGCGCTCGGCATCGGGGACGTAGTGCGGCAGACCGTCCTCGTCGACCTCCTTGAAGGAGAAGGGCGCGGTGATGATCCGGCCGTCGAACTCGGGGATCGCCACCTGCGTCGCGGAGTCCAGGGGCGTCACCCCGTCGTCGTTGGCCTCCCACTCCGCGCGGCTGCTGGTCAGGCACAGGCCCTGCAGGACCGGGATGTCCAGCGCTCGCATGCGCTCGACGTCCCACGCCTCGTCGTCGCCGCCCGCGCTCGCGCCGGCCGGGGTGGTCCCTCCGGCGGCCAGCACGGTCACGACCAGGGCGTCGAGCGTGCCGAGCGCGTCGTACAGCTCGTCGGGCGCCGAGCGCAGGGACCCGGCGAAGACGGGGACGCCCACGGCCTCACCCGTCGCGTCGATCGCGTCGGCCAGGGCGTGGGCGAAACCGGCGTTCCCCGACACTTCGTGGGCCCGGTAGTAGAGCACCCCGACCCGCGGCAGCTCCTGCACACGGGGAGCCCCCTCGCCGGTCGAGGTGCGAGCGGAACGAGCCACGAGACCCCGGCCCGCCATCCCCCACTGCGGCACCTCGACCGGTGGCTCGAAACCCTCACCGGTCAGCAGCACCGTGTCGGAGAGGAAGGCGTGCAGCTGGCGCAGGTTCTCCGGGCCGCCTTCGGCGAGGTAGCGGTGCGCCTCCGCGGCCACGCCGATCGGCACCGAGGAGAGCTCCATCAGCTCCGCGCTGGGTTGCTGCTCCCCGCCCAGGACCACGGTCGGCATGCCGGTCGCGCGGACCCGGACGAAGCCGTCACACAGGTCCTGCGGGGAGCCCAGCACGCGTCCGACGACCAGGTCGCAGCCCTCGATGGCCTCCGCCATCGTCTGGTGCCCGGGCCGCGAGGGGTTCGCCAGGACGAACTCGGCGCCACTGGCCCGCGCGGACAGCAGGTCGGTGTCGGAGGTGGACAGCAGCGCGATGCGCGCACGACGGGTCTGGCCCATGGGTTTCTCCTCGGGGTTCTCGCCCCTGCTCGGCGGAGGTCCCGTGGCCAGTGTCTGGCTTCGCGGTGGGCCCCGAGGTGCGGGGACCCACCGCGTCACAGTGGCGGAACCGCCCCGGAGTCGCACCGGGTTCCTGTCACCACGAGACGTGTGCCGTCACCCTAGGGCACCTGCGCCCGGGCCCTGACGGCAGCGGGTCACGCGAGACGGCGCGCCCGCAGCACCACGTCGTCGACGTGGTGGCTGCTGGCGGCCCCCGGCGGACGCGGACGGGTCTCGAGGACCTCGACCTCCCAGGCGTCGTCGTCCTTCACCGCCACGGCGATCTCCTCGACCCCCACGTAGGCGTCGGGATCGAACATCCGCGTCTGCTCGGCCACGTCGACCGGCTCGCGCATCGGCGCGAGGTCGTGGGCGACGACCAGCAGGGTCCCTCCCGGCGCCACGGCGCCGAGGAGGTTGCGCACCCCCGTGCGGTCGGGCGAGCGGTGGAACGAGCCGTACTGCAGGGAGACCAGGTCGTAGGGCTCGTCGCCGAAGGCACCGGCCACCACCGCGTCGGCCTGCAGGCAGGTGACGTCGAGCCCGCGACGCACGGCCTCGGCGGCCACGTGGTCCAGTGCGTTCTGGGAGATGTCGGTCGCCGTCGTCCGCCAGCCCTGCTCGGCGAGCCACAGGGCGTCGGCCCCCTCCCCCGCACCCACGTCCAGTGCGCGGCCCGGGGTGAGGCCGGCCACCTCCTGGACCAGGGTGCCGTTGGGGTTGGCGCTCCACATCCGGTCCTCGCCGGCGTACCGCTGCTCCCAGTCGTGTCGCTGTCCCGACGTCCGCACCGAGTCCCGGGCGGCCGTCCGCAGGTCCTCGGACGCCAGGCTGAAAGCGACCATGGCGCCGACCCGGCTGCCATGGGCCGCGGCCGGCAGCACCTGCAGGCTGGGGTCGGTGAGGTTGCCGGCCGCGTAGACGCCCGGCACGGCGGTCTCGCCCGTCATCGGGTCGACCTGCACGAAGTCCCCCGCGCCGCTGGGATGGTCGGTGGGCTCGACGCCCAGGTCCGCGAGTACGTGCGCGCGCGCCCGGAAGCGTGACCCGACGAGCACGGCGTCGGCCGCGAGCACCTCGCCGGAGACCATCTCCACCCCGGCGACGGCGCCGTCGGGTGCCTCGACGACGCGCCGCACCGGCCCGCGGACCACGGGCACGCCGGCGGCCTCCAGCGGCGCGATGCTGTCGCGCTCGACGTCTGGCCCGAGGTCGGTGTGCAGGACGACGGTGAGCCGGTCGCTCAGGTGCCGCCAGACGGGGGCGGCGTGGAGCCCGAGCGGCTGCGCGACGATCATCACCAGCCGCTGGTCACGCACCTCGTAGCCGTGGCAGAAGGGGCAGTGGACGACTCCCCGGCCCCACTGCTCGGCCAGGCCCTCGATCTCGGGGAGCTCGTCGGTGACGCCGGTGGCGGCGACGACCCGACGGGCCACCAGCGTGTGGCCGCCGCTCAGGTCGAGCCGGAACGAGCCGTCCTCGAGGCGGCGGGCACCGAGCACCCGGCCGGTCAGCACCTCGCCGCCGTAGGAGCGGACCTCCTCGCGGCCGATGGCCACCAGCTCGGCCGGCGAGGCGCCCTCGCGCCCGAGGTAGCCGTGCATGTGCTCGGCGGGCGCGTTGCGCGGGGTCACGTCGTCGACGACGACCACGCTGCGTCGCTGCCGCGCGAGCTGCAGTCCCGCTGCCAGGCCCGCGGCCGAGCCGCCGATGACTGCGACCTCGCAGTGGCGTTGCATCGTGCGTCGGTGCCCGTGGCCGTGCCCGTGCTCGTGCTCGTGCTCGTGCTCGTGGTGGCGCTCGTGCGCGTGCTGGTGGTCATGGGTGCTGGGGGTGCCGGATCCGCTCATGCCTCCACGGTAGGCGACCGACCAGTTCCAGCAAAGGGACTTGCAGGAATCGCAAGACATGTCATGCTCGTCCCATGACCAGCGACGCTCCGACCACCGGCGCCATCGACGTCCAGGAGCTGGCACGCACCCGCCTGCGCAGCCTGCGCACCACGCTCGGCTACTCCCTCGACGAGCTGGCAGCGCGGACGCACCTGAGCCCCTCGACCATCAGCCGACTCGAGACCGGCAAGCGCAGCCTGGGCCTGGACGTCGTCATCCCGCTCGCGCAGGCGCTCCACGTCAGCCTGGACGTGCTGTTCGAGGCGCCCTCCGACGACGACGTCGTCATCCGACCGGTCCCGCACAGCTCGGGCACCCGCACCACCTGGCCACTGAGCCGCCCCGACGGCCGGACCGTCGCCCAGAAGGTGCGGCTCGAGCCCGAGGTGCCGGGCGAGGAGGAGCCGGTGCGACCGGCGCAACGGGTGCACCCCGGCCACGACTGGTTCCTGGTGCTCGAGGGACGCGTCCGGCTCTGGCTGGGCGAGCGCGAGATCGACGTCGCCGCCGGCGAGGCGGCGGAGTTCGCCACGATGGTCCCCCACTCCATGTCAGCCCTCGACGGGAGGCCCGCCGAGGCGATCATGATCTTCGACCGCGAGGGGCAGCGCGCCCACGTGCACTCCTGACGCCGGCCGCGTGGGACCGGCCGCCCCCTCCCCTGCCGAATCGGCGTCCCGACCGGGTGCGACCTACGCTGGTCGAGCACGGCATCAGCCACATGACTCGAGAGGGGTGGGACGACGCATGATCGACACCGACGCACGCGCAACAGCGGCACGACTGGACTTCGAACGCACCGTCTCGCGCGTCGAGCGCACCGACCCCGCCACGTCGGGCCGGGTCCGCCTCGTCGCGCTCTCCCTGGGTCGTGAGCTGAAGTCCAAGCGCCTGACCTCCGAGGCGTACGCCGCCGAGCTGGAGTCGCTCACCGCGGCCCTGCGCGACGTGCTGGAGCTGACCACGCCGCCGGCCGGTCCGGCCCAGGGGGCGGCGCCCGCACCGACGGCCTAGCCGGCTACACCTAGCCCCCGCGGGGCTACCGCCCCGACGCCAGCGCGTCCGCGGCCTCGTCGATGATCGAGGTCATCAACGCCTGCGCGAGCGCGACGTCGCCGAGCCGCACGGCCCGTGCGACGTCGTCGTGCAGCGCGACCGCCTCGGGGTTCGGGCGCGCCGGCATCATCCCGTGCTGGGTGCGGCCCGAGAGCACCTCGGCCACCACGTCGACCAGGGCCGCGAACATCTCGTTGCCGCTGGCCTCCAGCAGCACCCGGTGGAAGGTCTGGTCCGCGCGCAGGTAGGGCTCGAGGTGGCCCGTGCGGGCGTGCACCTGCATGTCGGAGACCGCTCCGGCCAGCGCCTTGCACTGCTCGGCGTCGGCGCGGGCGGCGGCCAGGGCCGCCGCCGCCGGCTCGACCCCGCGGCGCAGCTCGGAGAGCGAGAGCAGCTGGTCGGCCCGGTCGCCCTCGTCGAGGCGCCAGCGGATCAGCCGGGGGTCGAAGACGCTCCACCCGGCGCGCGGCTGCACGGTGATGCCGACCCGCCGGCGGGCCGCGAGCATCCCCATCGCCTCGAGGACCCGGATCGCCTCGCGGGCGACGCTGCGCGACACGGCGTACCGGGCGCAGATGCCCTCGACGGTCAGCACCTCGCCCTCGACCAGCCGGGCGGCGGCGATGTCGCCCCCCAGGGCGTCGAGCACGTCCGCGTGCCGACCGCCGGACGTCGCGGGGCGGGGGCTCGGGCTCACGGCACGGATCCTCTCATCCAACAGCGAGAAGTGAAATGCTCTGTCGAATTTGATCGTGACACTTGAAAAAGTATGTCTTTATGGGTTTCCCTGTGATCGTGACCACAGCAGCTGACCGCGTCGACCTCCCCGGGGACCCCGGCGACCGGGGACCGATCGTGGTGATGGGCGTCTCCGGGAGCGGCAAGTCCACCGTCGGAGCGGCGTTAGCGCGCCACCTCGGGGTGCCCTTCGCCGACGCCGACGACCTCCACCCGGCGGCCAACATCGAGAAAATGAGCGCCGGGAAGCCACTGACCGACGAGGACCGCTGGCCCTGGCTCGACATCGTCGGCGAGTGGCTGGCCGCCCACGTCGACGGCGGCGTGATGAGCTGCTCGGCGCTGCGACGCGCCTACCGCGACCGGCTCCGGTCGTGGGCCCCCGGACTGCGCTTCGTCCATCTCGACGGCGAGGCCTCCCTCATCGCGATGCGCCAGTCCGCCCGGGAGGGGCACTTCATGCCGCCCAGCCTGCAGGCCTCCCAGCAGCGCGCCCTCGAGGCGCTGGACCCCGACGAGCCCGGCGTCCGCGTCGACGTCGAGGCCACCGTCGAGGCGCTCGTGGCGACGGTCGCCCGCGACCTGGACGCCTGACCCACCCCGGACCCACCCGGTCCACCTCACCCCACCACGCAGAAGCGACTCAGAGAAGCAGGAGCACCACCCCATGACCGAACTCGAGCTGACCTGGGAGCTGCCGACCGCCGGCCTCCTCGGGCTCGCCGCCGCTGCCGTGGCGGTGCTGCTGGTGCTGATCATCGGCGCCCGCGTGCACGCCTTCCTCGCCCTGGTGCTCGTCAGCGCGCTGACCGCGCTGGCCGCGGGCGTCCCGTTCGAGGCGGTGGTGCCCACGATGCTCTCGGGCTTCGGCGGGACGCTGGCCGCGGTCGCGCTGCTCGTCGGCCTCGGCGCGATGCTCGGGCGGATGCTCGAGCTCAGCGGCGGCGCCCAGGTGCTGACCGACGCGCTCGTGCAGCGCTTCGGCGAGGACCGCGCGCCCCTGGCGCTGGGCATCGCCTCGCTGCTGATGGGCTTCCCGATCTTCTTCGACGCCGGCCTGGTCGTCATGCTGCCGATCATCTTCGCCGTCGCCCGCCGCCTCGGCGGCTCGGTGCTGACCTACGCCTTCCCGGCCGCCGTCGCCTTCTCGGTCATGCACATCTTCGTCCCGCCGCACCCCGGCCCGGTCGCCGCGTCCGGCCTGCTCGGTGCCGACGTGGGCCTTGTGGTCCTGCTCGGTCTGCTCATCGCGATCCCGGCCTGGGTCCTCGTCGGCCGTGTCTTCGGCGGCTGGGTCGGTCGCACCTACGACCTGCCGGTCCCCGAGATCCTGCGCAGCACCGACCACGACGACGACGCCGCGGCCTTCCGCAGCGACCCCACGGTCCGCACCACGCTGTCGCTGCTCGCGCTGCCGCTGGTCCTGATCTTCCTCAACACCCGACCTCAACGCGCTGGCGACCGCCGAGGTCGTCTCGCTGGAGGACGGCTGGGTCCGCGGGCTGCGCCTGCTCGGTGAGACGCCCGTCGCGCTTCTCATCACCGTGTTCGTCGCGATGTACGTCCTGGCCTGGCGGCACGGCCGCGACCGCGGCCTGGTGGACCGGGTCGTCGACGGTGCCCTCGGCCCGATCTGCGCGATCGTCCTCATCACCGGTGCGGGCGGCATGTTCGGCGGCGTCCTGCGAGCCACCGGCATCGGCGGCGCCATCGCCGAGTCCCTCGAATCCCTCGGCCTGCCGCTGATCGTCGCGGGCTTCGTGATCGCCGCGATCGTGCGGATGGCGCAGGGCTCGGCGACCGTCGCCCTCACCACCGCGGCCGCGCTGGTGCAGCCGGCCGTGCAGGCCGCGACCGACCTCAACGCGGGCCAGCTGGCCGCGATGGTCCTCGCCCTCGCCGCGGGCTCGGTCTTCGCCGGCCACGTCAACGACTCCGGCTTCTGGCTGGTCAGCCGCTTCTTCGGCATGGACACCGCCACCACCCTGAAGACCTGGACCGTCGGCCAGGCCCTCATCGGCATCGTCGGCTTCGTCGGCGCCCTGGCGATCTACGGCGTGGCGGCGGGCATCGCATGAGCCACGCACCCGCCTCCTCGCCCACGCCGGCGCTCAGCGGACGCACGGCCCTGGTGACCGGCTCCAGCCGCGGCATCGGTCGCGCGCTGGCCGACGGCCTGCTCGCCGCCGGTGCCCGGGTCGTCCTCAACGGCCGAGACACGGCAGCGCTGGAGGAGACCCGCGCGGCCTTCGCGTCGGCGTACGGCGAGGGGCGGGTGCTCGCCCGCGCCTTCGACGTCACCGCCGAGGCCGCGGTCGCGGCGGCCGTCGACGAGGTCGAGGAGCGTGTCGGCCCGATCGACGTCCTGGTCAACAACGCCGGCGTCCAGCACCGCGTCCCCCTGCTCGAGCTCGACCTCGCCGACTGGGAGCGGGTGCTGGCCACCAACCTGACCAGCGCGTTCGTGGTCGGTCGCGCCGTGGCCCGGCACATGGTGCCGCGCGGCGCCGGCCGGATCGTCAACATCGCGTCGGTGCAGGCCGACCTGGCGCGACCGACGATCGCGCCGTACACCGCCGCGAAGGGCGGGCTGCGCAACCTCACCCGCGCCATGTGCGCGGAGTGGGCGTCGGCCGGGCTGCAGGTCAACGCGCTGGCGCCGGGCTACATCCACACCGAGATGACCCAGGCGCTCGTGGACGACCCCGCCTTCGACGGCTGGGTCCGCGGGCGCACCCCGGCCGCGCGCTGGGGGCGGGTCGAGGACCTCGTCGGCCCGGCGGTGTTCCTCGCCTCCGACGCGGCGGCCTTCGTCAACGGCCAGGTGCTGTTCGTCGACGGTGGCATGACGGCGGTGGTCTGAGGTGAGCGCACGCGACCTGCCCGACCTCGCCCCCAACATCGCCGTGGTGGCCCACTCCGCCGGCGACCTCCGCGTCGAGGAGGTACCCGAGCCGACGCCCGGCCCGGGCGAGGCCGTCGTCTCGGTCGCGTACGGCGGCATCTGCGGCTCGGACCTGCACTACTGGACCCACGGCGCCGCGGGCCTCTCGATCCTTCGCGAGCCGATGGTGCTGGGTCACGAGATGTCCGGGACCGTGCTCGTGGCCGCCGAGGACGGCTCGGGCCCGGCCGCGGGCACGCCGGTGACGGTCCACCCCGCCACGCACGACTCCTACCTCGGATCGGCGGCGCTGCTCCCCCACACCCCCGGTGTCTTCGCGCGCCGGGTGGCGCTGCCGGCCTCGATGCTGCGCCCGCTCCCGGCCTCCGTGCCGCTCCGCACCGCCGCCCTGTGCGAGCCGGCGGCCGTGGCGTGGCACGGCCTGGCCCGCGCCGGCGACGTCCGCGACCGCCGGGTGCTGGTGGTCGGCTGCGGGCCGATCGGCGCCCTGTCGGTCGCCGCGGCCCGCGCCCTGGGCGCGGCCGAGGTGGTCGCCGTCGACCTGCACGACCTGCCCCGCCGGATCGCGGGCGACCTGGGGGCCTCGACCACCCTCGCCGCCGACGACCCGGCCATCACCGAGCTCGACGTCGACGTCGCGCTCGAGTGCTCCGGCTCCCGCCCCGGGCTCGCCTCCGCCATCCGCGGCACCCGTCCTGGCGGCCGGGTCGTGATGGTCGGCCTGCAGCCCGCCGGCGAGCAGCCGACCCTGCTGGCCAACGCCATCACCCGCGAGCTGGAACTGGTCGGCAGCTTCCGCTTCCGCGACGAGATCGACGACGTGGTCACCGCCCTGGGTGCCGGCCTCTCCCTCGACGCGGCGATCACGCACGAGGTGGACGTCACCGACACCGCCACCGTGCTCGACGCCTTCGGCACCGCTCGCGATGCCTCGGTGTCGGGGAAGGTGCTGCTGCGGTTCTGAGGGGCGCAGCGGACGAGGTTGCTCGACCCCGTCCCTTCATGACGCAATGCCCGCAACCCTTGTTTTCGAACTGGTGTTCGACTAGCATCGGTTCATGGAACCCGCCGCCACGCTCCGCGACCTGCGTCAGCAGGCGCTGGAGGCCGAGGAGGCGCTCGGTCGGCTAGAGCCGGGCGAGGTCGATGCCGCGGCCGTCGAGCTGATCGCCGAGGCGGAGCGCCTGAAGAACTCGCTGTGCGCCGTGCAGGCGCAGGCCGCGGTGGCGCTCAAGCGGGCGCGGGTCGAGGAGCGGGCGCACCTGCCGACGCCGATGCGTGAGCGCGGCATCGGCACCGAGGTCGCGCTGGCCCGACGGGAGTCGCCGCACCGCGGCGGCATCCACCTCGGGCTCGCCGTGGTGCTGGCCGAGGAGCTCCCCCACACCCTCGCCGCGATGAGGGCCGGCTGGTGCACCGAGTGGCGGGCCACGCAGATCGCCCAGGGCACCGCGTGCCTGAGCCTGGTCGACCGGCTCCGGATCGACGCCGAGCTGATGAGCGAGGAGAGCACCACGGCCGGCTGGGGCGAGCGCCGCTTCCGTGCCGAGGTCGACCGCCTGGCCTACGTCGCCGACCCGGCCGCCGCGGTGGCCCGGCACGAGAAGGCCGTCTCCGAGCGGCACACGAGCATCCGACCGGTCGCCGACGGCATGGTCAGGCTCTCGGCCCTGCTCCCACTGGCCAAAGGCGTGTCGGTGCACGCGACCCTGAGCCGCTGCGCCGACTCCGCCCGCGCCGCCGGCGACGAGCGCACCCGCGGCCAGGTCATGGCCGACACCCTCGTCGAGAGGGTGCTCGGCGACGCCGACGTCGTCCCGGTCACGGTGCAGGTGACGCTGTCCGACGCCGCCCTGCTCAACCTGCCCGGCCGCGACGGGGACGAGCCGGGGTGGGTCGGCGCCCCCGGCACCGGCGCCATCCCGCTGCCCGCCGACCTCGTGCGCGACCTGGTGCGCCGGGCGTCCGAGCAGGGCGTCGCAGAGCTCAAGCGACTCTACCTCGACAGGAGCGGTCGACTGGTGGCCATGGAGTCGACGGCCCGCACCTTCCCCGCCGGGCTCGCGGACCTCCTCACCACCCGCGACCGCACCTGCCGCACACCCGGCTGCGACGCACCGGTGCGCCACCACGACCACGTCCGGCCCCACGCCGAGGGCGGCCCCACGAGCGCAGAGAACGGACAGGGCCTCTGCGAAGGCTGCAACTACGCCAAGCAGGCCCCCGGATGGTCGTCGCGACCACTCCCCGGCGACCCCACCGTCATCGAGACCATCACCCCCAGCGGCTACCGCCACCTCAGCCGCGCGCCGGGCCTGCCGCCCCCGCAGCGACACCGCCTCCGCCTCGACCTCGCCTTCGCCCAGCTCGGGCTGGCGGCGTGAGCCACCGCGCACGCCGCCCCACCCCGAGGGATCTGGTGCGCACCGGCCGCAGCAGCGAGGATCGAGCCACCCCAGCGCTTTGGAGTCCCGTGACAGCCCCAGCCCCGGAGGACGTCACCTTCGACGTCGTCCAGCACCCCGACCGCACGGTCGTCGTCGTCTCCGGCGAGCTCGACGTCCTCACCGTGCCGCACCTGCGGCGCGTGCTCTACGACCCCGCCCAGGTCTCCACCCCCAGCGTCGTGGTCGACCTCGCCGCCGTGAGCTTCCTCGACTCCGTCGGCATCGGCGCCCTGGTCGCGGCGCGACGCTGGCTCACCTCGCGCGGCGCGACGATGTCGCTGGCCTGCGCCGACAACCAGCCGCGCAAGGTGCTGCGGATGATGGGCCTGGACAAGGTCTTCGAGATCGTCGCCCCCGAGGTCGGCTGAGCCGATCCCCTGGACGACTAGCGGCGCACCCCGCCGTAGATCCCCTTCTTCACCACCCACGGCTGCAACGCTCGGTCGACCACGACCCGAGGGATCCGGAACGGCCGCCCCGAGGGGTTGAACACCTCCAGCCCCGTGCGCTGCGGCCCCAGCACCGATCCCCAGCGCCGCCCCGGCAGCGAGATCTCCTGCAGCGGCCGCCCGTCGACGTACGCCGCGACGTTGGCGGCCAGGACCCTGTGCTGGAAGTTGCGCGCCGTCGAGCGCAGCGGGTCGGTCGCGGCGACGTCACCGATCGCGAACACGCCGTCGGCCCCCGGCACCCGCAGGTCCGGACCGGTGCGGACGAAGCCGTCCTCGTCGAGGACGGAGTCCGGCAGCCACCCGGTGTGCGGGCGCACCCGGCCCACCGCCCACAGCACCAGGTCCGCGTCGGCGGCCGGCTGGCCGGTCGACCACGTGACCGGTCCCGGTGCCGGCTCGTCGGAGGCCGGGAGCACCGCGCGGTGCCCCGAGTGCAGCACGACCCCGGCCGCCTCCAGGCGGCGCCGGACGCCGGCCCACGTGCGGCCGTGGTGCTGCGGCAGCCCCCGCTCGCCGGGGAAGTAGAGGTCCACCCGCTTGCCGGGCCACCGCACCGCCACGTTGTACGCCGCTGACACAGCCGCGGCTCCGCCCCCGACGACCGCCACCGAGCCGGCCGCCGCCAGACGCGCGTGCCGGTCCGCGAGGTCGGTGGCGACGGCGTCGTCGGTGCGCACGGCGTCGCTGCGCCAGAACCCGTTGGCGACCCCGGTGGCGACGACCAGGACGTCGTACCCGAGCTCGCGCGGCGACCCGTCGGCCCCCGCCACCGAGACCGTCCGCGCCGCGAGGTCGGAGGACACCAATCGGCCGTGCACGACGTCGACCCGGTCCAGCCGCCGGAACGAGCGGTACGGGATGCGGTAGTCCCGCGACCAGGCGTCGGGCCTCGTCAGCCGCAGTCCCAGCTCCTGGCCGCTCACCAGCCCGGTGGTCGGCGACACCCCGGTGACCGAGACACCGCGGCGCACCATCGCGCGGCGGGCCAGCGCCCCCGCGCACAGCACGCCGGTGTCGCCGAGACCGGCGACCAGCACCCGGGTCACGGCGAACCCACCCGGCTCACGACCGACTGCTCACGATCGACTGCTCACGACCGACGGGGCGGTCGCGGCAGCAGCATCGGCACGCGGTCGATGACGTCCTGGTAGCCCGGACGCCGCTCGAGGCTGCGCTGCTCCATCATCGGGATCGAGGCGCCCAGGAACATCGCGGTCATCCCGACGACGCCGATGACCTGCCACCACCAGGCACCCGGCAGCGCGGAGAGGCCGAAGAGCAGCAGCGAGAACCACATCAGGATCTCGCCGAGGTAGTTGGGGTGCCGCGACCAGGCCCACAGCCCGGTGACCAGCGACTCCCCCGGCTGCTTGGTGCGGGCGAAGCGGTGCTGCTGGGTGTCGGCCACCAGCTGCAGCAGCACCGCACCGACACCGACGACCAGCGCGACCACGTCGAGCCAGCCCCACGCGCGCTCCGAGCGCGTCACGGCGTAGACCGGCAGCATCGCGGCGAAGACCTGCAGCGTCGGGAAGACGTGGATGGCCATCAGGTCCACGGGCAGCTCGACCGTCGGGTTCTTCTCGCGCAGCATCGGGTAGCGCCAGTCCTCGTGGTGCAGCCCCGGCCAGGAGTAGACCCAGTTGGCGGTCAGGCGGATCGCCCACAGCCAGAGCACGACCGAGAGCAGCGCGAAGCGCACCCCGTCGGCGCCCGGCTCGCGCTCCAGCCACCAGTAGACCGCCAGCAGCGGCGGGATCACCGACCAGTAGGCGTCGTAGCACGAGGAGTTGTGCACGATCCGGCTCCCGGCGAAGACCACCGCGGTGGCCACCAGGTCGGCGATCAGGGCGTCGAGCCAGAGGTACGCCGTGTCCGGCCCGAGGTAGAGCCAGGCGGCCGCCGCAGCGACCGCGACGACGTACAGCCCGGTGACGATGGCGAGGGAGGCGCTGCGGCTGCGGGGCGCCGTGGTGGTGTCGGTCACCCCCGAAGTAGAACGTGTTTCACTTCGCTCGTCCAGCGGTTCGCACGGAACGACGCCCCTCGAGCCTCACACGTCACACGCGCCACGCGGCCCACCTCCCCGGATCGGGCCCTCGCGCTTGCGACGATGCCCTGCGTGACTGAGCCGACCCCCTGGACCCCGACCAGTCGCCGTACCCTCGGGAAGGCGGCCGTGGCCGCCACCGTCGCCGTCGGAGCGGTGGGCGCCGCCGTGCGCCTGTCGCAGGACGACGACCCGAAGCTGCGCCCCGGTGGCGCCCTGGCCCTCTCCGCCGACGACGGCTCGGACGTCGCCGCGCTCGAGACCGGGCTGCGCCTGCAGGAGCGGTCCAGCGGCGTGCTGCAGTCCGAGGCCCTGCCCACCTCGACCTACTCCATGGCGGCGGTGACCTGGGCGCGGCCCGAGGACCGCCCCGAGGTGCTCGTCCGGGCACGGAGGAGCGACGGCTGGAGCGACTGGACCCGCCTGCCCGTCGTGGAGGACCGACCCGACGACGACCCCGCGGTGCGCACCGGCACGGCTGCCTGGTGGTTCGGCCCCAGCGACGCGGTCCAGGTGCGGCTCTCCCGCGGCCCCGCGCCGAAGGGGATGCGGCTGGTGCTGCTGCACCCCGCCTCCCGCCCCGACGACGAGCTCTCCCCCCGCACCGCCGCGCGCCGCTCCACCGGCACGCCGAAGGCGCCGCGGCCCGACATCCGCACGCGCAAGCAGTGGGGTGCCGACGAGTCGTGGCGCGACGGCAGCCCGCGCACGAACCGGACGATCGAGCAGGTCCACGTCCACCACACCGTCAGCGGCAACACCTACTCCCGCAAGGAGACCGCGGCGCTGATCCGCGGCATGTACCGCTACCACACCAAGTCCCTGGGGTGGTCCGACATCGGCTACAACTTCCTCGTCGACCGCTTCGGTCGGATCTGGGAGGGCCGCGCCGGCGGGATCGCCCAGCCGGTGCGCGGCGCCCACACCCTCGGCTTCAACGACACCTCGATGGGCGTCTCGGTCATCGGCAACTTCGAGCAGGCCGCACCCACCGAGGCGATCATCGACGCGCTCGGCGCGCTGGCGGCGTGGAAGCTCGACGCCTACGACCGCCGCCCTCGCGGGAAGACGACGGTGGAGTCCACCGGTAGCGACAAGTACGCCGCCGGCCGGATGGCCACCCTGCGCGTCATCGACGGGCACCGCGACACCAACGACACCGCCTGCCCCGGCTCGAAGCTCTACGCCCGGCTCGACGACGTCCGCGACCGCGCCCACCGCGTCATCAAGGCCTCGCGGGCCGGCCGGCCGGTGGACGAGCCCGAGGAGCCGGAGGTGGTGGGCGTGGTCGAGCCCGCCCGGGTCGGCGGCGTGGCCAAGCCCGGCAAGGGCCTGAAGGTCCTCAAGGGCCGCTACGACCCCGACGGCGCCCGCTCGAGCTACCAGTGGCTGCGCGACGGCGACCCGATCGCCGGAGAGACCGCGTGGCGCTACCGCCTCGGCCAGGCCGACCTCGGGCGCCGGATCGCCGTGCAGGTGACCACGCGCTCGGGCTCGCGCACCCCGGCGCTGGAGGTGACGCCCGCCCGCCGGGTCACCTCGCCGGTCGTCCTCGAGGTCAACGCCCGCCGCACCCGCGGCGTGGTCCGGGCCAAGATCCGGCTGCGCAGCCCCGAGGGCATCGATCGTGAGCCCACCGGCACCGTCACCGTCTCCATCGGCAACCGCACCGAGCAGGTCCGGGTCCGCGACCTGGGCAAGCCTGTGTGGTTCGGTCGCGGCAAGAAGCTGGCCAAGTCCGCGACCCGCCTGGTCGTGCGCTACGAGGGCGACGCCGCGTTCCGGCCCGCCGAGCGGACGCTCGACCTGCCCCCCAGGCAGCGCTGAGCGGACCTCAGGCCCCGACCGGGGTGCAGCAGCCGCTCGGCTCGCCGTCGTACGCCGCTCCCACGCCGCAGACGCCGGTCTCGGGGAGCACCAGCTCGACGCGGGAGGCCGCCTCGTGGTCGCCGGCGACCTCGGCGACGACCGAGCGCACCTGCTCGTAGCCGGTCAGCGCGAGGAACGACGGCGCCCGGCCGTAGGACTTCATGCCGACCAGGTAGAGCCCGCCCTCGGGCTGGCGCAGCAGGGCGGCGCCGTGCGGGCTGACGGTGCCGCAGGAGTGGAACGCGGGGTGGATCTCCGGCGCCAGGTCGCGCGGGGCCGACAGCTCGCCGTCGAGGTCGAGGTGCACCTGCGCGAGCCACGAGTGATCGGGGCGGAACCCCGTCACCGCGACCACCCGGTCGACGACCACGCGCCGACCGTCCTGCGCCACGAGCGTGGTCCGCGCCCCGTCCTGCTCGAGCGCAGCGGTGCGGAAGCCCGTCACCACGTCGACGTACGCCGACGCCGCGGCCGCTCGCGCGCGGGATCCGAGCGCGCCGCGACCGGGCAGCTCGTCGGCCCCCTCGCCGCCGAAGACGCCATCGGCGTCGTGGCGTCGCAGCAGCCAGGTCACCCGGGTGCCGGACGCCTCCTCCGCGAGCGCGGCCAGCTCGACCACGGCCTGGTGCGCCGAGGCCCCGGACCCGACGACGGCGACGTGCCGGCCGGCGTACTGCTCCCGCACCTGCGGGTCCGCGAGGTCCGGCACCCGGTAGGCGACGTCGGCGCCGCGCTCCCCCCGCGCCGGCCAGCCGTCGGCCCCGGCCGGCGCGGGGTCGCCCCAGGTGCCCGAGGCGTCGACCACCGCGGCGGCGGTGAGCACCTCCTCGCCCCCGTCGCTCGTGCGCACGTGCACCGCGAACGGCACCTCCTCGCGGTCCTGGGCGACGAGCCGGTCCCGGCCCAGCCGCGCGAGCCCGACCACCTCGCCGCCCACCCGCAGCACGGCCCCGCGGTCGACGAGCGCCTCGGCGAGCGGACGGAGGTAGGCCTCGACCCACTCCCGGCCCGTGGGGGCGGCCCCGCCGGCCGGCCGCACCCAGCCGGTCGGCTCGAGCAGCCGGGCGGCGGCGTCGTCGACCAGCTCCGACCACGGGGAGAACAGCCGCACGTGCCCCCACTCCAGGACGGCGGCGCCCACGGTGGGTCCGCCCTCGAGCACGGTGACGGGCAGGCCACGCTCCACGGCGTGGGCAGCCGCGGCGAGCCCGACGGGCCCGGCACCGACGATCACGAGCGGCTGGTCGGGGGTGGGCGTGAGGGACATGGCGGACACCTTCCGGATTCATCGATCACTGTCGATAGAAGACCCTAGACCATCCATCGAAACTGGTCGATGAATGGTCTAGGCTGGTGCCGTGACCCAGACGGCTCCCGTGCCCCAGGCCAGCACGCCCCTCTCCCCCGACGACGCCGCGACGTATGCCGAGTGGTTCGCCGTGCTCGCCGATCCCACCCGCGTGCGGGTGCTGCACGAGGTGGCGACCAGCGCCGCGGGCGCGCTGCGGGTCGGCGACCTGGCGACCGCCCTGGGCATCAGCCAGGCCACCTGCTCCCACCACGTGCGCAAGCTGGCCGACGTGGGGTTCGTGCGGGTCGACAAGGTGGGCACGGCGAGCCTGGTGTCGGTCAACGCCGCCTGCTGCACCGGGCTGCCGCACGCGGCCGACGTCGTCATGGGCACCCTCACCACCCGGCCCTGCTGCCCCGGCGACGTCCCCGCGGACGTCACGACCCGCGCGATGACCGACGCGGACCTGCCGCGCGTGCGGGAGATCTACGCCGAGGGCATCGCCACCCGGCAGGCCACCTTCGAGACCGAGGCTCCCTCGGTCAAGGCGCTGCGGGAGAAGTGGCTTCCCGGCCACCGCTGGGTCGCCGAGCTCACCGAGGCTCCCGGGGAGGTCGTCGGCTGGACCGGTGTCACGCCCGTCTCCAGCCGCACCTGCTACTCCGGGGTCGGCGAGACGTCGGTGTACGTCGCCGCGCAGGCCCGCGGCCGCGGGGTCGGCCGGGCGCTGCTGCAGCGCCAGGTCACCGAGGCCGACGCCGCCGGCCTGTGGACGCTGCAGACCTCGATCTTCCCCGAGAACCGCGCCAGCCTTGCCCTGCACCGCAGCGCCGGCTACGTCACGCTCGCGGTCCGCTCCCGCATCGCCCAGCTCGACGGCGAGTGGCGCGACACGGTGCTGATGGAGCGCCGCAGCACGTGCTGCTGAGCGGGTCTCCGACCGGGGCCCTGAGCGGGTCCCTGCCTGAGACCGTCGACGTCTGCGTCGTCGGCGGCGGGCAGTCCGCGCTGGCGCTCGCCTTCCACCTGCGCCGGGCCGAGCGCCGGCGCACCGGCACCCCGCTGACGGTGGTGCTGCTCGACGCCCGCGCGGCGCCCGGGGGCGCGTGGCAGGACGCCTGGCCGAGCCTGCGGCTCTTCTCCCCCGCCGGCTACAGCTCGTTGCCCGGCCGACTGATGCCGCGTCCGCCTGGTGACGAGCCGCCCGACGCGGCGCACGTCGTGGACTACCTCGCCGACTACGAGCAGCGCTACGACGTCGACGTGCGTCGACCGGTGCGCGTGAGGGCCGTCGAGCGCGCCGACGACGGCCTGCTGGTCCGCACCGACCACGGCGACGTGCGCGCCCGGGCGGTCGTCTCGGCCACCGGCACGTGGGACCGCCCCCTGTGGCCCACGGTCCCGGACGCCGACGGGTTCGAGGGCCAGGTGCTGCACGTCCACGACTACCGCGGGCCCGAGCCGTTCGCCGGCGAGCGGGTGCTGGTCGTGGGCGGCGGCAACTCCGGCGCCCAGGTCGCCGCGGACCTGCTCGGCACCGCCGCCGCGGTCCACTGGGCGACCCGCCGCCCACCGCGCTACCTCCCCGACGACGTCGACGGTCGCGTGCTCTTCGAGGTCGCCACGCAGGCGGTCCGCGACCGCGCCGCCGGCCGCGAGGCCCGCGGCGTCGGCTCGCTGGGCGACGTCGTCGCCGTGCCGCCGGTGCGCGCCGCGCGCGATCGCGGCGACCTGGTGGCCGAGCCGATGGTCGAGCGGCTCACCGAGCGGGGTGCCCGCTGGGCCGACGGACGCGAGGAGCCGCTCGACGCGGTCGTCTGGGCGACCGGCTTCCGGCCGGCCCTCGCCCACCTGCGCGGTCTCGGGCTCACCTGGACCGACGGCCACCCGGCGACGGAGACGCCGGACGGGTCGCCCTTCGCGGTGCGGTCTGCCGACGGCGTACCGCTGTGGCTGTTGGGGTACGGCGACTGGTGCGGCCCCGCGTCGGCGACCCTCATCGGGGTCGGCCGCGGCGGTCGCCGCCGACGTGGTCGCCACCCTCGACCGCGCGCCGGCCCGCTAGTCCCGGGGCTCGGGGACCGTGGTGTCGTCGAGGAAGCAGTAAGCCCAGGTCTCGCCGGGCTCGGCGGAGGCCATCAGCGGGTGGTCGGTGGCACGGTGGTGGGCCGTGGCGTGCCGGCCCGGCGAGGAGTCGCAGCACCCGACGTGCCCGCAGCTCAGGCACATCCGCAGGTGGACCCACCCCTCACCGTCCCGCAGGCACTCCTCGCACCCCGCGGTCCCCGGCTGCACCGGCACCGAGGCCGCGCCGTGCGGGCAGGCGTCGGAGGGCCAGCGGTAGTGCACGAGCCGGGACACGTCCGGCTGCGCTCCCGAGCCGTCGCCCACCCGGGCGCCCACCACCTCGGCGAGGTGGCGCCGCCCGGCGACGGCGGGGTCGACGACGTGGTCCACCCCGGCGGCCGCGAGGTCCTCGAGGTCGACGCCGGTCGCGCGCACCACGACCGGGACGTCACTCTGGCCGCGCACCATGACCGCGACCCGGGCGGCCTCCTCGGCGTCGTGCTCGGCGACGACGACCAGTCGGGCCCGGGCCAGGCCGGCCTCCTCGAGCACGTGCGCCCGCATCGCGTCCCCGCGTACGACGGTGAGCCCCGCGGCCTCGGCCGCGGCCGCCCCGCCGGGGTTGAGCGTTGTCATCACGACCGGCACGCCCCGTGCACGCAGGTCGGTCCCGATGGCGATGGAGTCGGCGCCCCACCCGAGCATCAGCACGTGTCCCTCGACCTCGTGTGCGGCTGCCGGGGTGGACTCCTCCGCGGACGGGCCGGTGGCGGTGCCGCCGCGCGGGAGCAGCCTCGTGCCGAGCGACCCGAACGCCGGCGTGAGCATCATCAGCAGCACGGTGGTCGCGACGAACACCTGTGACCCGTCCTCGCCCTCCCCGAGCGGGCTGAGCCCGGCACCCTCGCCGACGGTCAGCAGCACGAAGGAGAACTCCCCGACCTGCCCGAGCAGCAGCCCGGCGGCGACCGCCTGACGCCACCCCACGCGCAGTGGGGCGAGGGCCGCGGCCGTGGTGAGGGTCTTCACGACCAGGACGACGACGGCGACCGCGAGCACGAGCGGCAGGTTGGCCAGGAGGAACCCGACGTCGAGCAGCATCCCGACGGAGACGAAGAAGATCGCGCTGAACAACACCTGCAGCGGCAGGATCTCCGAGAGCGCGTGCGTGCTGTGCCGGCTCTCGCTGACCACCAGCCCGGCCAGGAAGGCGCCGAGCGAGACGCTGACGCCGGCCAGCGCGGTGAGGTAGGCGGTGCCGAAGCAGATGGCCACGACGGCCAGCAGGAAGACCTCGGGCGAGCAGAGCGCGGCGACGCGTTCGAGCACCTTGGGCATCACCCGCCGCGCGACGACGAGGACGACCCCGACCACGGCGACGGCGATCCCGAGCGCTTCCAGCAGGGCGCCGGTGCCACCCTCGGCCTCGGTGCCCAGCAGCGGGACCACCAGCACCATGGCCACGACGGCGAGGTCCTGGAGGACCAGGGTGGCCAGCGCGAGCTGACCGCGGGTGCTGCTGGTGCCGCCGGTGTCGGCCAGCAGCTTGAGGACGATCGCGGTCGAGGACAGGGCCAGCAGGAAGCCGGTGAACAGCCCGACCTTCCAGTCCCGCCCCAGCGCCACCGTCACCGCGAGCCCGGCCGCCGTCGCAAGCACGACCTGGGACCCGCCGCCGAAGACGACCCAGCGCCACACACGCGCCAGGCGCTCGAGGGAGAACTCGATGCCGATCGTGAACAGCAGCAGGATCACGCCGATCTCCGCCGCCGCGTCGACCGCCTCGGTCGAGGAGACCAGGCCGAGCTGGGCGGGCCCGATGAGCACCCCTGCCAGCAGGAAGCCCACGATCGGCAGCACCCGGACCCGGACGCTGAGGTAGCCGACGACCGCCGCCGCCAGCACCAGGGCCGCGGTGGCGGTGAGGTAGCGCGGCACGCCCTCGGACGAGGCCAGGACGAGCAGGTCTGCGTTCACAGGGCGAAACCTAGCCGGGTGGGTCCGACCGCTCAGGCCAGCACGGAGTGCGGCAGCTGCAGGTCGGGCACCAGCTCGGTGAGCATCGCGCGCACCCGCCCGTCGATGTCGGCGACGATGCCGCGGACGGTCTCGGGGTCCTGGCCGCCGGGGTCCTCCACCGGCCAGTCGACGTACTTCACGCCGGGGACGTAGGGGCACTCCTCGCCGCAGCCGAGGGTGATCGCCATCGTGGAGGCCGCCACGGTCTCGTGGGTGAGGTGCTTGGGGTGCTCCTTGCTGGTGTCCAGGCCCAGCGACTCCAGCACGTCGGCCACCTCGGGGTGGATGTGCTCGCCGGGCTGGGTGCCGGCCGACAGCGCCCGGACCCGTCCCTGGGCGTAGTGCTCGGTCAGCACGCGGCCGATCACGGAGCGGCCGCCGTTGCGGACGCAGGCGAAGACGACCTGCGGGACGTCGGTCTGGGTGGTGGTCATGAGGTTTCCTCTCGGGACGGGACGACGACGTCGCCCAGGCTGGTGTCGCCCGGGGCGCCGAGCTGCGGGTGGAGCCAGTGCACGAAGGCCACTGCCAGGACGGCGCCGACGAGCTGGGCGAGCACGAACGGCGGCACCGAGGCCGGTGCGATCCCCGCGAAGGTGTCGGAGAAGACCCGCCCCACGGTGACGGCGGGGTTGGCGAAGGACGTCGAGGAGGTGAACCAGTAGGCGGCGCCGATGTAGAAGCCGACGGCGGGGGCCGACAGCCCGCCGCGACCGGTGCGGGCGAGGGCGAAGATCAGCGTCACCAGACCCGCGGTGGCGACCACCTCGGAGAGCCACAGGTGCCCGGCGGAGCGGTCGGTGGAGGCCAGCTCGGTGACCGGCACCTCGAACATCAGGTTCGCGACCACGGCACCGGCGACGCCACCGACCACCTGGGCCGCGGAGTAGGCGCCCACCTCGGCACCGGTCAGCGCACCGGAGGCGCGTCCTCCCCCGGCCAGGCGCCCCATCAGCCAGTCAGCGAAGGACACCGCGGGGTTGAAGTGGGCCCCGGAGGTCGGGCCGAAGACCCAGATCAGGGCGGTGAGGCCGAAGACCGTGGCGGTGGAGTTGGCCAGCAGCTGCAGGCCGACGTCGTCGGAGAGGCGCTGGGCCATGATGCCGCTGCCGACGACGACGGCCACGAGCGAGGCGGTCCCGACGAGCTCGGCGGCGAGGCGGCGGCCCAGGTCGGGGCGGGCGTCCGGACTGCTCATGCGGGTTCCTTCACGGGTCGGAGTCGGTGGATGCGGCGCTCGAGCTCGTCCACGGCGGTCTCGAAGGCGTCGCCCCCGAGCGGGACGGGGTCGGGGACCGACCAGTGCAGGGTCGACCCCTCCAGGGAGCCGGTCACGGCACCGGCGGCGAGCTCCTCGTGGGCGGCGTCGCAGACGGTGACGACGAGCGCGTCGTCGAGGTCGCCGGGCACCAGGCCGACGGGGCGCTCGGCGAGCTGCAGCCCCCGGCGTACGGCGACGTCGACCGCGCCGGGGTCGACCCGTTCGGCGGGGTGGGTGCCGGCGGAGCGGGCGGGTGGCACACCGTCGCCCCGGTGGCTGTTCCAGATCGCGGCGGCCAGCTGGGAGCGCGCGGAGTTGCCGGTGCAGACGAACAGCAGGTTCACCGCCCCCGCCCACGGGGCCTCCGCGTCGGCATCCCCGTCCACACCGGCCTGCTCCGCTGCCGCCTCGTCGACGAGCCGCACGTAGGACCGGCGCCGGTCGGCCTCGGAGCGTCTCCGCTCCACGACCCCGGCGCGCTCGAGCACCGCGAGGTGGTGGGCGAGCAGGTTGGAGCCCAGGCCGAGCCGCTCGGCGATCTCGCGCGGCGAGGCGTCCTGGGCGGCGAGGAGGTCGACGACAGCCAGTCGCGTCACGTCCGCGAGCGCGGCGTGCCTCGCGGCGCGGGACTCGAGGCTGCTCACAACCAGTAGATTGTCACTCAACAGTCATTGAGTCAATTCACGTTGAGTCAACGGCAGGTGACGGTCCCGTGTTGCCTCCGCGTGACCCGGTGCGGAGAACGTGTCGTGTTGTTGCCGAGACGTGGTGCAGCGGTGGTGTCCACGGGGCCTGGGCGAGACCCGCGCCCGAGCAGAGTTCTCCACATCACCGGCGCCGCACCAGGCGGCGCCCCACCTCCCCAGGAGCACACCATGGCCGCCAACCGCCGCAAGGTCCTCGTCCCCCTCGCCACCCTCATGGTCGCCGGCGCCGTCGCCGTCGGCTCGGGCGCCAGCTTCACCTCGACGACCGCCTCGACCACCGCCGTCTCCTCCGGCAACGTCACCCACGTCAACGACGTGACCAGCCTCGACATCACCAACATCAAGGACGGCGACGTCATCACCGGCTCGGTGACCATCACCAACACCGGCACCATCGACTCGACCCTCACCCTGGCCGAGACCGGCTCCTCCTCGACCTTCGTCGACGGCGACCTCGACCTGCGCCTGACCCAGGACGGCGAGACCCTCTACGACGGCACCTTCGGCGAGCTCGGCGAGGTCCTCGACCTCGGCGCCCTGCCGGTGGGCGACACCGCCACCGTCGTCTTCACCGTCACGCTGACCGAGTCCACCGACAACACCAACGAGGGCAAGTCCGCCTCGGCGTCCTTCCAGTGGGTCTCCACCCAGGTCGAGGGCGAGGCGCTGGACTTCCTGACCGGCCTCAACCCGGCGCTGCTCTTCGGCCAGGGCGACTGACCCTCCGTCGCAGACCACACCTGGGGAGATCCCCCGTCCGGCGAC